>NZ_BAAAIZ010000009.1:46785-47343 GCF_039526425.1 Streptomyces thermospinosisporus | reverse complement strand
GCAGTGGGCGGCAGCCCGCGCCGACCTCGGTGCCGGCCGGCCCCGGGAGGCCGCCGACCGGCTCGGGCCACTGGTGCGCCCCGGCCCCCGCCGCGGCCACTTCGCGGTGTGGATGCTGGCCGTCCCCTGCTTCGTGGAGGCCGCGGCCCTCGCCGGACGGCCGGAGCACGCCCGGACGGTGGTCGAGCACTTCGCCGTGTGGGCCGCCTGCGGCGCCGACCCGCAGGCCCCCGCCCAACTGCTGCGCTGCCGCGCCCTGCTGGCCCGCCCGGAGCAGGCCGGCCTGCTGTACCGGCGTGCCCTGGACCGGCACGAGGAGAGCGCCGGCGACTTCGAACGGGCCCGCACCGCCCTGCTGTACGGCATGTGGCTGCGGCGCAGGCGGCGGCTGCGGAAGGCGCGGGAGCGGCTCGGGGAGGCGCTGATGGGCTTCGAACGCTGCGGCGCCCACCCGTGGGCGAGGCAGGCGGGCGCCGAGCGGCGGGCCGGTCTCATGGCCTGGCTGCTGTACTACGAGCACACGCTCGCCGGACGGTCCGCGGTGGCCGCCGGCTGGCT
>NZ_BAAAIZ010000009.1:11918-46734 GCF_039526425.1 Streptomyces thermospinosisporus | reverse complement strand
GCCGGGACGGGGCCGGGGGAGGCGCCAGGCGGCGGCACGGCGGATCTGGGCCGGCTGACCCCGCAGCAGCTGCGTATCGCCCGGTACGTCGCCGAGGGCGCGACCAACCGGGAGGTGGCCCTGAGCCTGTCCGTGAGCACCCGCACGGTCGACTACCACCTGCGCAAGGTGTTCGCCGCCCTCGGGGTCCGCTCCAGGGTCGAGCTGGCCCGGCTGGTCGAGCAGGCGGAAAAGACCGGTGCACGGCTCTAGGGACCGACCGGACGGTATGCCATCCTTCGGGGCAGGACGAGTCAGGTGGCGACCGGCCCACGGGCTCCGCGACCGGCAGGGGGAGCCGGAGCGCGGACCGCCGGGGGCGCCGCCCGGGAAGCCGACCCTGGGGGAGATGCGCGATGCACCACGCCGTACGGCCACGGACCCTGCTTCGCCCCGGAGCCACGCCCGCGCCCACGCGCCGGACCTCGCGCATGCGGTCGCTCATCGACGCCGAGGCGCTGCGCGTCCTGCACAGCGCCGCCCGCGCCCTGCTGGACGACCTGCCCCAGCTCACCGACCGGCTGGTCGCCGCCCTGCAGGAGCAGGAGCCCGCCTACCGGGCAGCGGTGGAGTGCGACGCCACCGGGATCTGGCAGGAGGTGCACCGCTCCCTGCGGCACAGCATTTCCTCGCTGCTCGACCCGCGCGGCGCCCGGGACGCCGCACGCCGCTGCACCTGGCGCATCGGCGCCACCCGCGCCGAGCAGGGCATGCCGCTGGACGCGCTGCTGCACGCCTTCCGCCTTGGCGGCTCGCTGGTGTGGCAGGGCCTGGTCGAGGAGACGACCCGGACCGCACCGGAGGATGTGCGCCTGCTTGTGCATGTCGTCTCCGACGTGTGGGACTTCGTCGACGACCACTGCACCCTCCTGGCGGACGCCTACCGGCAGACGGAGAGACAACTGGCCTGGAAACGGGAGAACAGCGTGCGGCTGCTGGCCGGGGCGCTGCTGGACGGCACCAGCCGGATCGCCGACCTGCCCGAGGCGGCGCAGGCGCTGGGGCTGCCCGAGCAGGGCCGGTACATGGTCGTGGCCGTCGGCGGCGGCCGCCTCACCGGTGGTGCCGGCGCACAGGTGCTGGCCGAACCGGATGTGCGCGTGCACTGGCACCCGGGCGTGGACGTGGACTACGGCATCCTGCTCGTCGAGGAGGAGGGCCGGGAACCGCAGCTGTCGCAGGAGCAGGAGCCCGGCGTGCGCGTGGGCGTCAGCAGCGCCGTCGAGGGACTCGCCGCGGTCGGTGAGGCGCGCCGGCTGGCGGACACCGCGCTGGCACTGTGCCCGGAGCCGGGAGGGGTGATCCGCCTGACCGAGCATCTGCCCGCCGCGCTGGTGGTCTCCGCGCCGGAGCTGGCCACCGCCCTCGCCGACCGCCTGCTCGGCCCGCTCGCCGGACTGGAACCGGCCGACGCGGAGGTACTGCTGGACACCCTGGCCACCTGGCTGGCCTGCGACGGATCGGCCCAGCGGGCGAGCCGCCGCCTGTACTGCCACCGCAACACCGTCCTCAACCGCCTGCGCCGCTACGAACAGCTGACGGGCCGCTCCCTGTCCCGCCCGTCCGACCTCGTCGAGGTGAGCCTCGCCCTGACGGCCCGCGGTCTCCTCCGCCCCTGACCCAGGTGCCTCGAAACCCGGCCCGCCCCTGACCCGCGCGCCTCGATCCCCGGCCCGCCTCTGAGTCGGGCCCTTTGAAACCCGTAGGCGGCCGCATCCAACGCCCCGCTCGCGGAATCCGCCGCTGCACCCGCCTGGGCAGCCGCACAACCCCCGCCCCCCGGCGTTGGTCGGGCGCAGCGAGCCGGGGCCCTCGGGTGTACCGGACCGGTGGGCGCGTGCTGTCGTGAGCTGCCCTCCCACCGAACTCACCCCCGCAGTCGTGCCGCCGTGCGGCACGGCCCCGAGGAGCCGTGATGCCCGAAGCACCACCGGACGAGCCGTCCGCCCTGCACATCGAGAACGTCGATGTGACCTACGGGCGCGCCGTGTCCGCCCTGCGTTCCGTGTCCCTGACCGTGCCACCCGGATCCGTGGTGGCCCTGCTCGGCGCCAACGGGGCCGGCAAGACCACCCTGCTGCGCGCCGTCTCCGGGACACTGCGCCTGCACCGCGGCGCCATCACCGCCGGCCGCATCCGCTACGGCGACACCGTGCTGGAGGGGAAGGACCCCGTCGCCGCGGTGCGCGCCGGAGTCGTCCAGGTCCCGGAAGGGCGGCGGGTGTTCGCCGGACTCAGCGTCGAGGAGAACCTCCGCAGCGGCGGACTGGGCTTGGCCCGGCGCGGACGCGCCGAGGTGCGGCAGGCGCGGGACCGAGTCTTCTCCTTGTTCCCCCGGCTCGCCGAACGCACCCGTCAGGCGGCCGGTCTGCTCTCCGGCGGCGAGCAGCAGATGCTCGCCATCGGCCGCGCCCTGATGGCCGCGCCCCGGCTGCTGCTCCTGGACGAGCCGTCGCTCGGCCTGGCACCGCAGATGGTGTACCGGATCGCCGAGGTGATCCGCGAGATCAACGCCCAGGGCACCGGCGTCCTGCTGGTGGAGCAGAACGCCGGCATGGCGCTCTCCCTCGCCGACCAGGCACACGTCCTGGAGGTCGGCGAGGTGCGCCTGTCCGGACCCGCCGGTGAACTCGCCCGCACCGACGCCGTACGCCGCCTCTACCTGGGCGAGACGGCCGAGGACGATCAGGGGGCCGCGTGAACCACCGCACCCAGGAAGCTCCACCGGTGCTGCAGGTCCGGGACGTCACCGTGCGGTTCGCCGGGCTCACCGCCCTCGACGCCGTGTCCTTCACCGCCGCACCCGGCTCGCTGCACGCGATCATCGGACCCAACGGCGCCGGCAAGTCGACCTGCTTCAACGTGCTCTCCGGCCTCACCCGCCCGTCCTGCGGAACGGTGACTCTCGGCGAGCGGGAACTGACCCGGCTCGCCCCGCACCGCATCGCCGCGCTCGGCGTGTCCCGCACCTTCCAGAACATCGTCACCACCCACGGCACGGTCGCCGACAACCTGATGCTCGGCCGCCACGCCAGATCCCGGGCCGGCTTCACGGCCAGCGCCCTGCGCCTGCCCGGCGCCGTGCGGGAACAGCGCGCACACCTGGCGAGGGCCCGGGAGATCGCCGAACTCACCGGCCTCGGAGAGCACTTCGGCAGCCCCGTCCACCTGCTGTCGTACGGCGACCGCAAACGTGTGGAACTCGCCCGCGCCCTCTGCCTGGAGCCCCGTGTGCTGCTGCTCGACGAACCGGTCGCCGGGATGAACGCCGCCGAACGCGCCCGCACCGCCGACGTCATCGGCACCCTGCGCGCCGAACTCGGCCTCACCGTCCTCCTGGTGGAGCACGACATGGGCCTGGTGATGCGGCTCGCCGACGAGGTCACCGTCCTCGACTTCGGCCGCACCATCGCCCACGGCACACCCGACGAGGTCCGCCGCGACCCGCGGGTGCTCCGCGCCTACCTCGGCACCGGAACGGAAGAGGAGGACGCGGCATGACCGGCTTCCTGGACAACGTCCTCAACGGCCTCGCACTGGGCGCGGTCTACGCACTGGTCGCCCTCGGCTTCGTGGTCATGTTCAAGGCCTCCGGCGTCCTCAACTTCGCCCACGGCTCCCTCCTGCTGCTCGGCGGCTACCTCATCGCCGTCCTCCACGACGACCTGGGCTTCGCCGGTGCGCTCGCCCTCGCCGTCCTGACCACCGCGGCGCTCGCCGGCGCCCTCGACCGGTTCCTGCTGCAACGCGCGGGACAGGACGAGCAGTCGGCCCACATCCAGACCATCGCCACCATCGGCATCGACATCCTGATCTTCACCGACCTCGCCCGCCGCATCGGCGGCGACCTGCTGAGCCTGGGCGACCCGTGGGGCGACTCGGTCACCGAACTCGGCCCGGTCACCGTCGCCGACAGCCGGCTCGCCGCGATCGCTGTGTCCACCGTGGTCATCGCCGCCGTGTTCGCGCTGTTCCGGTGCACGCCCTGGGGGCTGTCCCTGCGGGCGGCGGCCGAGGACCTGGAGGCCGCGGCGCTGATGGGCGTCCGGCTGCGCCGGGTCCGCGCCCTGGCCTGGTGCCTGGCCGGCGGTCTCGCCGCGCTCGCCGCGGTGTTCCTCGCCGCGTTCCCGGCGCCCGGCCTGGAACGCACCACCGGGCAGATCGCGCTGCACGCCTTCCCGGCCGCGATCCTCGGCGGACTCGCCTCCCCGGTCGGCGCCCTGGCGGGCAGCCTGCTCATCGGGCTGACCGAGGCGCTGGTCGTCGGCTACGAGTCCGACCTGCACGTCCTCGGCGACGGCTTCGGCGAGGTCGCCCCCTACGCGGTGATGCTGCTGGTGCTCCTGGTGCGGCCCACCGGGCTGTTCGGCGCGAAGGGAGCAGCCCGTGTCTGAACGTCTCCTCGGCCGTCTCCGGGGCCGCCCCGCGCGGATCGTGCTGCTCGCCGTCCTGCTGTGCCTTCCGCCCTTCTACCTGGACGCCTTCTGGCTGCGCATCGGCCTGTTCTCCATGGCCGCGGCCATCGGCGCCGTCGGGCTCTCGCTGCTCAGCGGCACCGCGGGCCAGCTCTCCCTCGGCCACGCCTTCTTCCTCGCCATCGGCGCCTACGGCTACTCCTGCCTGGCGTCCGACCCCGGACCCGGACTGCCGCCGGTCCTCGCCGCCTGCTGCGCGGTGCTGCTCGCCGGAGCGGCGGGCGGGCTGTTCAGTCCCGTCGCCGGCCGGGTCAAGGGCATGTACCTGGGCATCGCCACGCTCGCCCTGGTGTTCCTCGGCCACCATGTGCTGCTCACCTGGGACTCGGTCACCGGCGGCTTCAACGGCCGCTCCGTGCCGCCGCTCACCCTCGGCGGGTTCACCTTCGCCGCGTCGGACCCGGAACTCGTCGTGCTCGGCGTGCCGTTCGGCGCCGAGGAACGCCTGTGGTACCTGGGCCTGGCGCTGTTCGCGTTCACCTGGTTCACCGCCGGGGGACTGCTGCGCGGGCGTCCGGGACGCGCGCTGGCCGCCCTGCGGGACAGCGAGACCGCGGCGGCGGTGATGGGCGTGGACGTCGCCCGCCACCGCTCGGCGGCCTTCGTGGTGTCCTCCATGTACGCCGGTCTCGCGGGGGTGCTCCTGGCGCTCGCCTTCCGCCGGGTGGTGCCCGACTACTTCTCCCTCGCCCTGTCCATCGACTACCTCGCCATGATCGTCATCGGCGGGCTCGGCTCGGTCGCCGGAGCCACCGCGGGCGCCGTGTTCGTCACCGCGCTCCCGCTGCTGATGACCCGTTACGCCGACCAGCTTCCGCTGGTGACTGCCCCCGGCTCGGCCGAGGGCTCCGTCGGCCCCACCGAGGCCGCCCGCTACCTCTACGGCGCCGCGATCGTCCTCGTCCTGCTGTACGCGCCCGACGGTCTGCACGGACTGGCCCGCCGGGCCCGCGTCCGCCTGGGACGCCACCGGCCCCCGTCCGCCGACCGGAAACCCGCGGCCTCCGCCTCCGCCACCTCTGCCGCCTCGTCCTCCTCGTCCTCCTCGTCCTCATCGCCCTCCCAACCGGCCGCAGCCGCCGCACGATCCAAGGAGCACACCCCGTGAACACCACGACCCACAGGCCCCGCACCCGGCGCCGCACCTCCGGTACCGTCCTCGCCGGCGCCCTCGCCCTGCTGCTCGCGGTCTCCGGATGCAGCTCCAAGGCGGACGGCGGCGACAAGGGCGGCGACGCCGCCGACGGCGTCCGCACCGGGCCCGGCGTCAGCGCAGACACGATCAGACTGGGCTCCCTCACCGACCTCACCGGCCCCTACGCCACCCTCGGCAAGTCCATCGTGCAGGCCCAGCAGATGTGGGCCGACGAGGTCAACGCGAAGGGCGGCATCTGCGGCCGGAAGATCGAGATCGTCGTGAAGGACCACGGCTACGACGTGCAGAAGGCAGTCACCGCCTACGCCGACATCTCCGCGGACATCGTGGCCATGCCGCAGGTCATCGGCTCCCCGGTGGTCGCCGCGCTGCTCGACGACATCGAGCGCGACAAGGTGCTCACCTTCCCGCAGGCCTGGGCCGCCTCGCTGCTCGGCAAGGATGCCGTGCAGGTGATCGGCACCACCTACGACATCGACATGATCGCCGCCGTCGACTTCCTCACCCGCACCAAGGGGCTGAAGAAGGGCGACAAGATCGGGCACGTGTACTTCGAGGGCGACTACGGTGCCAACGCCCTGGAGGGCTCCACCTGGGCGGCGAAGAAGGCCGGTCTGACGGTGGTGGGCCAGAAGATCCAGGCCACCGACACCGATCTGTCCGCGCAGGTCTCCGCGCTGCGCAAGGAAGGAGTGAAGGCCGTCCTGATCAGCGCCGGACCCGCCCAGACGGCCTCCCTGGTCGGCGTCGCCGCCTCCCGCGGTCTGCGGGTCCCCGTCGTCAGCAGCGCCCCCGGCTTCGCGCCCCAGCTGATGAAGACGCCCGCCGCACCGGCGCTGGCGAAACTCCTGCACATCGTGAGCGCCGCGCCCGCGGTCAGCTCCCACCTGCCCGGGGTGCAGCGGATGGTGAAGGCGTATCAGAAGAAGTTCTCCGACTCGCCGGTCGACTCCGGCGTGCTCTCCGGCTACAACGCCGCGCAGCTGATGGGCGCCGACCTGAAGAAGGCCTGCGAGCAGGGCGGACTGAGCCGCGAGGACGTGGTGAAGGCGCACCGGTCGCAGAAGAACGCGGACACCGGACTCGGCACCCCGCAGGATTTCTCGGACGTCGACCGACCGGCGAGCATCAAGACGTACGTCCTCAAGCCCGACGCCAAGGCGGTGGGCGCCGTGGTGAACGCGGAGGACGCGCACACCGCACCGGGCGTGAAGGAGTACCTGACCGCTCGATGATCCGTTGACCCCTTGACCCCTTGACCCGCTGACCCGTGGGCACGCTGACCCGTGGGCACGACCGGGGTGTCGCCTCGCGCGGCGCCCCGGTGCGCGGCCGTCGACGGGTGTGCCGGCTGTGCCGTGTCAGGGCACCACTTCGGGATCGCGGTCGGACGCCGGCCAGACGTAGGGCAGGTCGTGCGGCACGTCCGGGAAGTGCTCGGCGTAGGTGTCCGGGTCCTTGCGGAGCAGGGCCGAGCGGTGGCTGCGGTGGAAGGACTCGTCCCCCAGCCACGGCGGCAGCTCGCCGGTCCGCGTCAGCTCCCGCTGGTCACGCACCCGGATGCCGGGCCGGGCGGCGGCCAGGTCGGCGACCAGCGTGGCCGCGCAGCTGTCCTGGTGCCCCTGCTCGCGCCAGATGCGGCAGACCTCCAGCCCGTAGCGCACCAGGGCCTCCTCGTACCCGGTCCACATGCGCACCGCCGGATGGCGGCGCCAGCCGTAGCCGGGCACGATCAGGCCGCGCAGCACCTGGATCGCCTCGACACGCTGCTTGCCGAGCCGGCGCCGGTCGAGGACCAGCGCCGACTCGGCGAAACCGGGATACGGAAGGAACGTCTGCATGGGACGATCCGTGTGCCCCGTACGCCCGGGCGCACACGCGCCCAGGTGAGCGCCCCGTGCACACCACGCGGGTCAGGCCACGGCACATCCCGCGCAGGTCAGCCCAGAGTGCCTGCGCGGGTCAGGCCACGGCACATCCCGCGCAGGTCAGCCCAGAGTGCCCAGGCGCGCCTCGCGCCACAGGTCGACGCCGCCGTCGGTGGCGTACTTGTCGATCTCGGCCAGCTCCTCGGCGGTGAAGTCGAGGTTCTCCAGCGCGGCCACGTTCTGCTCCAGCTGCTCGGTGCGGGAGGCTCCGATGACCAGCGAGGTGACCCGCGGGTCGCGCAGCGCCCAGGCGAGCGCCATCTGCGCGAGGCTCTGCCCGCGCCGGGCCGCGATGTCGTTCAGGGCGCGCAGCCGCTGCCGCATGTCGTCCGTGAGCCAGGCCGGGTCGAGCGACTTGCCCTGCGCCGCCCGCGAGTCCTGCGGGATGCCGTCCAGGTAGCGGCTGGTCAGCAGGCCCTGGGCGAGCGCGGTGAAGCCGATGACGCCGAAGCCCTCCTCCTGGGCCACGTCCAGCAGGCCCTCGGTCTCGATCCAGCGGTTCAGCATGTTGTACGACGGCTGGTGGATCAGCAGCGGTGTGCCGAGGTCGCGCAGGATCGCCGCGGCCTCACGGGTGCGCTCGGCGTCGTAGGAGGAGATGCCCACATACAGCGCCTTGCCCTGGCGGACTGCCGTGTCCAGCGCGCCCATGGTCTCCTCCAGGGGCGTGGTGGCGTCCAGGCGGTGCGAGTAGAAGATGTCGACGTACTCCAGGCCCATCCGCTTCAGGGACTGGTCCAGAGAGGCCAGCAGATACTTGCGGGAGCCGCCGCCCTGGCCGTAGGGGCCGGGCCACATGTCCCAGCCCGCCTTGGTGGAGATCACCAGCTCGTCGCGGTAGGGGGCCAGGTCCTGCTTCATCAGCCGGCCGAAGTTGATCTCCGCGGCGCCGTAGGGCGGGCCGTAGTTGTTGGCCAGGTCGTGGTGGGTGATGCCGAGGTCGAAGGCGCGCAGGGCGATCTCGCGCTGCGTCTCGAACGGCCGGTCGTCGCCGAAGTTGTGCCAGTAGCCGAGGGACAGCAGGGGCAGGTCGAGTCCCGAGCGTCCGGTCCGGCGGTAGCGCATGGGGCCGTCGTAGCGCTCGGGGTTGGCGACGTGGTTCATCGTGTTCGGTCTCCGTGGTGCGGTTCGGGGTGTCCCGTGGAATCGTGTGTGACCCTTGCCCCACAGTGCCCCCACATGATCAGGAAGTCCAACCGATCCTCTCCATGAGATTCAGCAGTACCGCTTCTGAATCAGTGCCGCCTCCGCATCGCTGCGGACCGGAACGACGGATTGCCGGTCCCTCCGTAAGGGCAAGGACGCAGCGAGTGGCATGAGCACGACTGCCCTTCCCCCGCAAGGAGGTCGACCATGCGGATCCGTACGCTGACCTGCGGCCTTGCCGCGACGGCGATG
Source organism: Streptomyces thermospinosisporus (assembly GCF_039526425.1). Classification (NCBI taxonomy): domain Bacteria; kingdom Bacillati; phylum Actinomycetota; class Actinomycetes; order Kitasatosporales; family Streptomycetaceae; genus Streptomyces; species Streptomyces thermospinosisporus. The sequence continues at coordinate 37,738 of NZ_BAAAIZ010000009.1, read as the reverse complement.
ATGTCCCTGCCCCTGATGGGCGGCCAGGCCGTGGCCGCCGAGCCCGGGACGGCGCCCCGGGCCGCCCCCGCCGCCCGGGTGCTCACCTACGACGCGAGCGGCGCCGCGGAGTTCCGCTCCGCGGTGGACCGGGGCGCCGCCGCCTGGAACGAGAGCGTCGACTCGGTCGAACTGCGCCCGGCAGCCTCCGGGCAGCGCGCGAACATACGGGTCCTCGCCGACGACGGCTGGCCGCACGCCGTCCCCGGTTCTCTGGGCAACGGCACGGTCTACATCGGCCGCCAGGCCGTCGACCAGGGCTACCACACGGTCCGCATCACGGCCCACGAGCTCGGCCACATCCTGGGCCTGTCCGACCGCAAGCCCGGCCCCTGCTCCAGCCTGATGTCCGGCTCCAGCCCGGGCCCCGGCTGCACCAACGTGCATCCGGACGCCACGGAGCGTGCCCGGGTCGAGGACAACTTCACCGGCGCCGCCCGCACCGCCCCGGCGGCCGGCGCGCTCGCCGGCGCGGCCCTGGACTGACCGGGGCCCCGGACCGACTTCGGTCCGGGACCGGCCGGGGCCCGCGCCGCCGGGGCGGCCCACGCACGGCAGGGCCGCCCCGGCGGTCGAAAGCCCCGTCCCGCAGCGCGCGGGGTCCTCGTGGCGCGGGAAGGAATCGCCGGTGCCGTATCCGAGAAAGAGACCACTGGTTTCGCGACAGTCCATCCATGTGGTGCATGTGTCCGAAACCCATCAAGACAAGGGTGAGTCCTGGCTGCCAGGATTCTCGTGTTCAGGCGTGCCTAGACGTGATCCCGAAATCGAAGGGGTGACACATGATCGGTTGGCGCCAGAGAGTCGCGGTAGCCGCGTCGGCTCTTGCCTTTACTGTCGGAGCCGCAGGAACCGCTTCGGCGGGGACGGAATCCGCGCAGGGCTGGAATGGCAAATGCTACACACTCAGCCGTACCACCAAATCCTTTACCGGCTGGTGTGATGGCACGGGGCCGCAGAGGTACGCCACCAAGGTGTACTGCACCAAGGGCTGGTACCAGGCCACGTACTCGAGGTGGTATGGAGACCGCAGGGGCGTGTATGCCGCTTGTCCGAGCGGGCAGACACGTATAGATGACGGTTTCGTCCACAACGCCTAGCCTCATCTTTCGTGACGGTCCGTCGGCTTTTCGGCGGGCCGTTTCGGTTGTCGGGGTGCGCGACCTGTATCGACGCCGGATCATGCCGATAAAGCGGCTCAGGAAGGCGAACAGGAAATCAATACTGCTCACTTGCCGGCGGTAACACACGCGTAAGCTGCGGCCGGGCAATCTTTTGCGGAGTGATTTCTCCCGCGCCGCGGTATGCGGAGCACACAGAAGCGGGCCCCGCCCTGTCGTCGGCGGGGCCCGCTCGGAGCCGGATAGGTCCGGTGGGTGTGCGATCAGGCGGTGTGCAGGGTCAGCCCGTAGCGTCCGAGGATCTCGTTGACCGGCTGGAACCAGGTCTCGCCGCCGCCGGAGCAGTTGCCCCAGCCCCCCGAGGTGACGCCCTGGGCCTGGTCACCGCTGATGAACGAGCCGCCCGAGTCGCCCGGTTCGGCGCACACGCTCGTCTTGGTCATCTGATGCACCGCGCCCTGGCTGTAGTTCACCGTCTCGTTCTTGGCCAGTACGGTGCCGCAGTGCCAGTGGGTGGTCGAACCCGAGCGGCAGATCGAGGCGCCGACCGGTGCCTCGGCCGAGCCGCGCACCAGCTGGTCCGGGACGGTGCCCCAGCCGAGCACCACCGGGACCGTCCACCAGCCGCTGCCCACATTGACCCAGGCGTAGTCGTTGTCCGGGAAGGACGAGCCCTGGAAGGTGCCGATGTGCGAGCCGTCCCAGCCGCGCACCGCGGCCCCGGCGCCGCCGCAGTGCCCGGCGGTGACGAAGCCGCCGTGCACCGAGAAGCCGATGGAGCAGCGGACGTTGCCGGTGTAGTACGGGTCGCCGCCCACGGTGCCCGCCGCGAAGGTCCGGGCGGCGGCCGGCACCGTGCGCACGGTGACCGGTCCGGCCTCGCGCGCCTCGGCGAGGAACCTGCGGACATCGTTGTCGGACCGCTCGCCCTTCACGACGTTCACGACCACCGCGTTGGCGGCCGGGTCGACGGACCAGCTGCTGACGCCCGCGGGGGCGTCGAGGCGGTCGATGCGGGCCCGGGCGGCGTCCAGTGCACGCGCGCTGTGCTCCACGGTGCGTACGGCGACGCCGGAGGAGCGCAGTCTGCGCACCGTCGCCTCGCCGGCGTCCTCGGTGACGGCGACGGTCAGTTTCCCGGTCCGGGCGTCGAACCAGTCGCCGCCGTAGGCGGACCCGGCCGCCCTGCGGGCCTTCGGGGCGAGTTCGGTGGCCCGGCGCTCGGCGGCCAGGCGGTCCTCGGCCTCGGTGCGGGTCAGGCCGAGGTCGCGCTGCATCGCCTCGACGAGGCCGGCGGAGGCGACGGGGGAGGGGCCGGGGGAGCCTGCCGCGTCCTGCGCGGAGGCGGGCAGGGTGCCCGCAGCGGTCCAGCTGCCCAGCAGCAGGAGGGCCGCCACGCAGGCATGCGTGAGTCTGGTGCGTCTCATGGAAGAAGCCCTTCGTCGTTCCAACGAGGTGGGGGTGGAACAACCGAGGTCTGAGAGCGCTCTCAACCCGAGTGGGCCAGAGCGTAGCGGTTCTCCGTCGTCAGGTCCATGCCAATAGAGGCCTCAATGTCCCGGAGGGGCAAGGCGGTTGTGCTAGCTCACGGCCGCCGTCCGCTCATTTCGCCTGCGCGGAAAGCCTTTTCGCCTCCCGGGCGGCCTCCTTCGCCTCCCGCTCGGCGCGGTGCAGGGCATCGGCGGCCGCACGTGCCCGCTGCTCCGCCGCACGCTGCTCCTGCTCGGCCCGCTCCAGCTCCGCACGCCCCGCGCCGAGTTGCTCCTCCAGGTCGGCAACTCGCCGCTCGGCCTCACCGCACCGCTCCCGCGCCTGCTCCGCGGCCGTCTCGGCGGCCTCCCGCTCGCCTCGCCGCTCCCGTACGCGCTCCTCGGCCGCCTCGGCCGCCGCACGGGCCTGCTCCTGGCGCTGTCTGCGCCGCTCGGCCAGCTCGTCCTTCTCCGGTGCCGGGGGAGTGGTTGTCTTCGACGGAGTGGTTGTCTTCGACGGCGCGGGCGGGCGTCGCTCCGAGCGCTTCGGGGTGGCCGCGCCCGTGCCGCTCCCGGCGACGGCGAACTCGGCGGGCGGGGTGAGCGCGCTCTCCAGCCGGCCCTCGGCCCAGCGGTCCGCGGCCTCCGGGTCGGCCAGCACGGCACGCAGCGTCTCCTCCACGTCCCGCTGTACGGAGTCCGACAGCGGGTGCCCTGCGTCGCGGGCCAGCTGCGCCGCCTGCCGGGACAGCTCGGCGACGATACGCCGCCGCTGCGCCGACAACTCCTTCAGCCCAGCGGGGTCCAGGGTGGTGAAGGCCTCGCGCAGGGCCCGCCCGAGCTCCAGGAACTGCTCCGCCTCCTCGGGCCGGGAGCGGCGCAGCAGGTTCGCCGCCCAGGCGGCGAGGGTGGGGCGGCGCGCCGCCCGGATGCGCCGGGCGTCGTCGGCCCGTCCGGCCGATCTGGCCTCGGCGGCCCGCTCCTCGCGCCGGGGCACGAAGCCGGACGGCGGCAGCGCGTAGAGCTCGTCGAGCACTGCCTCGACGTCGTCCTCCGCCTCGTCCTTCGCGCCCTGCCGCTCGCCTTTGCGCCGCATGATCCCCAGACTCCACCGAGCGGGGCGCAGCCGCACGCCGGGCGGGGGAGCGGGCATGCCACGCGCACGCAGGCGGCGGGTCATGAGACGCGGACGCACGCGAAGGGTCATGAGACGCGGACGCACGCGAAGGGTCATGAGACGCGGACGCACGCGAAGGGGCATGAGACGCGGACGCACGCGAAGGGTCATGAGACGCGGACGCACGCGAAGGGTCATGAGACGCGGATGCACGCGAAGGGTCATGACCTGCGGACACCCGCGACGGCCGTGGGCCCCCGAACCGCACCGGCGCCGGCCCTGCAGCCGCTCCCCCGCCACCTCGGCCTCATCGGGCTCCGCTCCCTCCCGGCCGCTCGTGCCCGGTGGAGCCGCAGACGGTCCAGGCGGGCGATGACGGGGGAGGCGGTCACACCGTGCAGGACCACGGAGGTCAGCACCAGGAACGCCACCACGGCCACAGCTCCTCGGCCGGGACGCCGAAGCCATGGGTGCCGAGGGCGTACGCGAGGTAGAACAGCGAGCCGATGCCCCGGATGCCGAAGAGGGCGATGACCGCCCGCTCGCGGATGCCGGCCGCCATGCCCCACTGGGCGCACCAGCCCGCCAGCGGGCGCACGACGCACAGCAGCAGCACCCCGAGCGGGCCCGGCCACGGCCGCGATGGTCAGCGGCATGGTGATCCCCAGCTGCCGCCAGGTGGCCCGCCAGCGCCGCGGGCCGAAGGGCCGGTTCAGGGTGAGTCCGGCACCCATCAGCGACACGATCACGCACACCTCGGTGAGGTGCTCCACCCACACCCGGTCGGACACCGGGTCGATCTCCGGCAGCGGCACCGGCAGCAGCTGGATGCCGACCCCGCAGAGCAGGAACACCAGGGGCAGGGACAGCGGCCGGCCCGCCACCAGACGGGGCACCACGGCCGCCGCGAGGGCACCGACGCTGATCAGGGCGAAGAGAAAGTCAGGCATGGTCACGGTCCCGTGTGCCCTGGCCGCCCCCCGGCACGCGACCGTGCGACGGGAATCCTGGCGGCGCGCGGATGTGCCGTGCGGAAGCACGGGATCCGGCGTGAGACATGAGGCCCTGGAGGGCCACCGGGCCCAGGGCGGGGGGAGTGGGCCGCGGTGCGGGGCCCGGGCCTTGACGGGGCGGGACGGGCTCGGCGCTACTGGAAGAGGCGCCGGGTTCGTGGGGGGCTCGCCCGGCGCGGGGACGACTCCGTCACCCCCCGCCCGGAGGTGACCGTGCGGCGACGACGGGCAACGGCGGTGGTTCTGCTGGCCTCGGTGCTGCTCCTGTTCCTCCGTCTCCCGGCGCTCGCGGGCCAGCCGCCGTCCACGGCCGACGCCGGCCCCGCATCCGCCGTCCGGACGCAGACGGCGCCGCGGGACACGCTGCCCGAGGGCGCCGGTACGCCCGGCCACGGCGAGACGGACGCCTCCGCTCACCGCCCCGTCGCCCGGTCCGTGCGGACCGCCTCCGTCACCACGGCCGGCCATCCGGCCGAGGACCCCCGCCACACCACCGACGGCACCTTCGCCGATGAGCTCGCCGCCCACCGGCCCGGCCCCGCCGGCGCACCGCCCGCGGGAGACCCACCCCGCCCGGCGCCGGGCGGGACGGCCCGCGCCGCCGTCGTGCTGCAGACCTTCCGCTGCTGAGCGGGCAGGCCCCGGCGGCGCTCCTCCGCGCCTGCCTTCCGTGCCCCGACCACCTCCCACACCACCCAGGAGACCCGCATGCCTGACAAGGGCGTTGTCATCGTGCGTCCCGACGAACTGGGCCCCGCCGAGCACAAGACGTGGAGACATCTGCGGGCCGAGAGCGAGGCGCCGGAGAACCCGTTCCTCGACCCCGTGTTCGCCACCGCGGTCGGCCGTGTCAGGCCACAGGCACGCGTGGCCGTGCTGCAGGAGGACGGCACACCGGTCGGCTTCTTCCCCTATGAGAAGGGGCCGTTGGGCCACGGCAGGGCGATCGGCCTCGGGGTGTCGGACAGCCAGGGCGCCGTGCTGCGCCCGGGCATCCGCCTCGACCCGCGCCGGTTACTCGCCGCCTGCGGGCTGGCGGCCTGGGAGTTCGACAACCTGGAGGCGGGGCAGCGTCCCTTCCTGCCGCATGCCGCCGAGGCACTCGCCGACCCGGTGATCGACCTCGACGAGGGCTACGAGCAGTACACCGACCGGCTGCGCCGCACGTCCTCCGGCTTCCTCCGCCAGACAAGGGCCAAGGAACGCCGACTCGCCCGGCAGGCCGGCGAGGTGCGGTTCGTTTACGACTGCCGTGACCTGGACGCGCTGCGCGCGCTGAAACGGTGGAAGTCGGCGCAGTACCGGCGCACCGGCCGCCGGGACCGCTTCGCACAGCCGTGGATCAACGGGCTGGTGGACCTGCTGGCGCACGGGGACGACCCCGACTGCCGCGGGCTGCTCTCCGTGCTGTACGCCGGCGACCGGCCGGTGGCCGCGCACTTCGGACTGCGCTCGCCGACGGTGCTCTCCTGGTGGTTCCCCGCCTACGACCGCGACCACGGCAGGCACTCGCCCGGCTCGATCCTGCTGCTGCACCTGCTCCGGGCGGCCGCCGCGGACGGGATCCGCATGGTCGACCTGGGCAGCGGACCGGCCCGCTACAAGGACACGCTCAAGACCCGTGAGATGCGCGTGTACGAGGGCGCGGTGATCCGGCCGGGGCCGGCCGGCGCCGTCTGCCGGCTGGGAAGGGAACCGGCGCGGGCGGCCCGCCGTGCGGTGCGCAACCACCCCCGGCTCGCCCGCCTGGCCCGGCGGATGCTGGAGCAGGCCGGCCGGCTGCGAACGGGCTGATCACTTCGGAGCAGGCGGGCGGGCGGCCCGTACGCCCAGCCCAGTACGCGGGGTTACTCCCGCCGCCGGACGCCGGCGGCGCGCCCGCCCGGCACGGTGGTGGACATGAAATCACTGACCGAACCGAAGCAGTCCCCGCCGGCGCGGACGCCCGCCAGGCCGGGGCTCGGCCGCCGGGCTCGCCGGAGCTTCCTCGTGGTGCACGTCGTCGCCGCGGCGGGCTGGCTCGGACTCACGCTCGGCCTGCTCGCCCTCGGCATCACCGCGACCACCACCGGCGGCCCGGCGATGACCGAGGCGGCGCTGAGGGCGATGAAGCTGTTCGCCGACTGGCTGCTCCTGCCGCTGGCCCTGCTGACCCTGATCAGCGGCCTGGTGCTGGCGCTCGGCACGTCATGGGGCCTGGCCCGGCACCGCTGGGTCTACACCAAGTTCTGGCTGACGCTGGGCACCACCACCGCGACGGCCTTCGCGCTGCGGCCGGGTGTGAACACCGCGGTGGCGGCGGTCGCCGCCGGGCAACCGCTGCCGGACGCCGGTGACGTCCTGTTCGGGCCGGTCGTCTCGCTGTCCGCGTATGTGTTCATGACGGTGATCTCGGTCCTGAAGCCCTGGGGGCCGACCCGCCGCGGCCGCCGCCTGCGCGCCGCCGCGGCCCGCCGGCCGAGGCAGACGTCCCCGGCCGCGGCGTCTTGAGAACGCAGCGTCCTGAGAACGTGGCGTCCGGACTGCTCAGCGCTCCGGCCAGGGCCCATCCCCGCCCTGGCCGGCGATCATACTCCCCGCGGAGTACGGGAGTTGATCACAGCGTCCGCTGCAGGCGCTCCGCCGCCAGCTTCACGAAGCGGCCCGGGTCCTTGGGCCGGCCGCCCTCGGCCACCACGGCCAGGGCGTGCAGCAGCTCGGCGGTCTCGGCCAGCTCCGCCTTGTCCTCGCGCTCCTTGAAGGCGCGGTTGAGGCCCTTCACCAGCTCGTGGTCCGGGTTGAGTTCCAGGATGCGCTTGGTGTGCGGCACCTCCTGGCCCATGGCCCGGTACATGCTCTCCAGCGCCGGGGTGAGGTCGTCGGCGTCGGCGACCAGACAGGCCGGGGACACCGTCAGACGCGACGACAGCCGCACCTCCTTGATGTCCTCGTCCAGCTGCTCCCGCATCCAGCCGAGCAGGCCCTCGTACTCCTCGGCCCGCTTCTCCCGCTCGCTGTCCTTCTTCTCGTCGTCCTCGGACCCGAGGTCGATCTCGCCCTTGGCGATGGAGCGCAGCCGCTTGCCCTCGAACTCGCCCACCGCGTCGACCCAGACCTCGTCCACCGGGTCGGTGAGCAGCAGCACCTCGATGCCGCGCTCGCGGAACGCCTCCATGTGCGGGGAGTTGTCGATGGTCTGCCGGGACTCGCCGGTGACGTAGTAGATGTCCTTCTGGTCGTCCGGCATCCGCTCCACATACTGCTTGAGCGTGACCGTCTCGTCCCCGGACCTGGTGGTGGCGAACGAGCAGACGGCGAGCAGCGCGTCGCGGTTGTCCGGGTCGACGACCAGGCCCTCCTTGAGGACCGCGCCGAACTCCCGCCAGAACGTGGCGTACTTCTCGGGGTCCTTCGCCATCATGCTCTTGACCGAGGAGAGCACCTTCTTGGTCAGCCGGCGCTGCATCATCCGGATGTGCCGGTCCTGCTGCAGGATCTCGCGGGAGACGTTCAGCGAGAGGTCCTGGGCGTCCACCACGCCCTTGACGAAGCGCAGATACGGCGGCAGCAGCTCCTCGCAGTCGTCCATGATGAAGACGCGCTTCACATACAGCTGCACGCCGCGCTTGAAGTTCTGCGTGAACAGGTCGTGCGGGGCGTGCGAGGGGAGGAACAGCAGCGCCTGGTACTCGAAGGTGCCCTCGGCCTGCAGCTGGATGATCTCCAGCGGGTCGCGCCAGTCGTGGCTGATGTGCTTGTAGAGCTCGTGGTACTCCTCGTCGGACACCTCGTCGCGCGAGCGCGCCCACAGGGCCTTCATCGAGTTGAGCGTCTCGGGCTCCGCGTCCTTGTCGCCGTCGCGCTTCTCGCCCACGAGCCTGATCGGCCAGGTGATGAAGTCGGAGTAGCGCTTGACGATCTCCTTCAGCTTCCACACCGACGTGTAGTCGTGCAGCTGGTTGTCGGGGTCGGCCGGCTTGAGGTGCAGGATGACCGAGGTGCCCTGCGGGACGTCGTCGACCTTCTCCAGGGTGTAGGTGCCCTCGCCGCGCGACTGCCAGCGGGTGCCCTGCTGCTCGCCGGCCCGCCGGGTCACCAGCGTGACCTCGTCCGCCACCATGAAGGCGGAGTAGAAGCCGACACCGAACTGGCCGATCAGCCCCTCGGCGTTCGCCGAGTCCTTCGCCTCCTTCAGCTCCCGCAGGAACTCGGCGGTGCCCGAGTTGGCGATCGTGCCGATGAGCTCGCCGACCTCGTCGTAGGACATGCCGATGCCGTTGTCCCGCACGGCGAGGGTGCGGGCGTCCTTGTCGACCTCGAGCTCGATGTGCAGGTCGGAGACATCGGCGTCGAGCGAGTCGTCCCGCAGCTTGGCCAGGCGCAGCTTGTCGAGAGCGTCCGAGGCGTTGGAGATGAGCTCGCGGAGGAAGACGTCCTTGTTCGAGTAGACCGAGTGGATCATCAGCTGGAGCAGCTGACGGGCCTCTACCTGGAACTCAAACGTTTCGGTCGGCATGGTGCGCGCTCACCTCACAGGTCCATGGGGGTGAAGTACGTCCTTTGACATAGGTATGAAACCATACCTATTGTGCCGGAGTGACCGACTCGACCAGTGCCCCGGGCCGGGAGCTCGACCGCACGGCCTCCGGCCTCGCGGCGTGCCTGCCCGCGCTGTCCCGGGCCCTGGACCGGCAGCTCGCCGCCGGTCACCCGCGTCCCCGGCCGCCGGAGGGCCAGCTCGCCCTGCTGCGGTTCGTGGCGGGGCGCGAGGGCGCCACCGTGCGCGAGGCGGCCGAGGCCCTGCTGATGAAGCCCAGCAATGTCAGCGCGCTGGTCTCCCGGATGACCGAGTCGGGGCTGCTGGAGCGCCGGCAGGACCGCTCCGACCGGCGCGTCGCCCATCTGTATCCGACCGCCGCGGCCCGCCGCCGGCTGGCCGAGGTGCGCGACTGGGAGACCGCCCGGATCAGGCAGGCCCTGATGTCCCTCAGCGACGGCGAGGTCGGTGCCCTCCGGTCCGCCGTGGGGCCGCTCACCGCCCTCACCCGCCAGCTGGGCTCCTCCGCCCGCTGACCCCGGGGGCACGGCGCCGGTGATCATGGCTGGAACAATCATGCGCCTGGCGGGGTTGACCCCGTTGAACGGTCGCCGACGCGCACGCTGGGAGAGGACGAGATGACGAGGACCGAGGAGAAGGCGCTGCTGGCGGGCGGCTGCTTCTGGGGCATGCAGGAGCTGATCCGCTCGTTCCCGGGCGTGATCTCCACACGAGTGGGATACAGCGGCGGTGACGTCCCCAACGCCACCTACCGCAACCACGGCACCCACGCGGAGTCGATCGAGATCACCTACGATCCGTCCGTCACCGACTACCGCACGATCCTGGAGTACTTCTTCCAGATCCACGACCCGACCACGAAGAACCGGCAGGGCAACGACATCGGCCTGAGCTACCGCTCGGCGATCTTCTACTACAACGACGAGCAGAAGCGCATCGCCGAGGAGACCATCGCCGACGTCAACGCCTCGGGGCTGTGGCCCGGTGAGGTCGTGACCGAGGTGTCGCCCGCGGGCCCCTTCTGGGAGGCCGAGCCCGAGCACCAGGACTACCTCCAGCGCTACCCGGACGGCTACACCTGCCACTTCGTGCGCCCCAACTGGAAGCTGCCCAAGCGCAACCAGTCCTGACCGTACACCGCAGCCGCCGGCAACGGCCGACGCCCCGCGCCCGTACCGGACGCGGGGCGTTCTGGTGCCGTGCCGCGGGTCAGGCGAACTGGCCGACCCGGTAGTCGCCCGCCGGCTGCCGGTTGATCACATTCAGCCGGTTGTAGGCGTTGATGATCGCGATCAGCGACATCAGGGCGGCGAGCTGGTCCTCGTCGTAGTGCCTGGCCGCGTTCTCCCACGCCTCGTCGGTCACGCCCCCGGAGGCGTCCGCCAGCCGGGTGCCCTGCTCGGTCAGCTCCAGGGCGGCACGCTCCGCCTCCGTGAAGACCGTGGCCTCCCGCCAGGCGGCGACCATGTTGAGGCGCAGGGCGCTCTCCCCGGCCGCGGCGGCCTCCTTGGTGTGCATGTCGAGGCAGAAGCCGCAGCCGTTGATCTGGCTGGCACGGATCTTCACCAGCTCCTGGGTGGCGGCCGGCAGCGTCGAGTCCGAGATTGCCTTGCCCGCGGAGTTGATGTGCCGCAGAACCTTCGCGCCGAGGGCGTTGGCGTAGAGATCGACTCGAGCATCCATGATGGTCTCCTTGGTCAGCTGGTCGGTTACGCCCTACTGACGGGGCGGCACCGGACGGTGTGACCGGCGGCGAATGTGAGGTGCGTCTCACCCCTGGCGGGGTGGGCGACCGGATACGGGGGACAATGTGTGGCCGGGAGCAGGGACGGGGAGCGGAGCGCCGGTGGGTGAGCGTCAGGAACGCGACTGGACGGACATGACACCGGGCGACTTCGACCGCGACGCGCCGCTGTGCCTGAACGTCGGCAGCGGCCCCGTCGTCGTCCCGGCCGAGCCCGACGAGTACGGCACCCCGGCCCTGTTCGGACAGCAGCGCCCGGACCGTCCCTCGCGCCCCCGCCGCCCCCAGGGCCCCTCCGCGCCGGCCGTCCAGGAGCAGTTGTTCTGAGCGGGGTCGCCGGCGACACCCGGGGCGGGCGTCGCTTGACCTCAAGTGCGCTTGAGTTTCTACGTTCGATCCCGTCCGGCCCGAGAGGGCAGCTACCGAGGGGATCGCAGCCATGCAGTACTCGCACAGCGACGAAGAACTGATCAAGCAGCCGATCGGCTACTGGAGCTGGGCCGCCCACAAGGCGGTCGTCACCCGCACCCGCACCGCACTCGCCGGACTGGGCCTCACCCAGCCCCAGTGGTGGATCCTCGCGCAGACCGCCCGCGCCGGCGGACGCACCCGTGACGAGCTGCTCGACCTGCTGTCCGGCTACCTGGACGCAGGTCGCGAGGGCATCGCCGCGGAGATCGACGCCTGCGTCGCCCGCGCTCTGCTCGACGAGGACGCCGAGGGGCGGCTGACCCAGACGGACGAGGGGCGGGCGCTGTACGAGAAGGCCGCCGCCCTGCAGGACGAGCTCTGGGCGGAGCGCCACGCGGGCATCTCCGACGAGGAGTACCTGACCACCATGAAGGTGCTCCAGCGGTTCATCCACAACACGGGCGGCCGGGCCTGGCACCACTGACGGGACGCGGGGCGGCGGGTTCACCCCATCGCGGCACGCCCGGTGCGAGGGGTCCGGGGGCGTGAGAACTTGACGGCATCGTGCCCCCTTTCTGGGTACTCAGCCGTGGCCACTGCCCCCCAGCGGACCGTAGGAGTGTCATCCCATGAGCGAGGCCAACCCCTTGAAGCGGGCTGTCCGGAAGATCGCCGACGCCCTTCCGGGGGACGCCGCCCCCTCCGACGGCATCCCCGGCCGGCCCGCGCCCGAGGAGCCGTCCTTCGATGAGCCCGTCGAGCCCCGCGGACCGCTGCCGCCCAAGCCCGACCAGACCGGCCCCGCCACCATGTCGCCGACCGGCCAGGCCACGGGGGCCGACCAGGCCGGCGTCGCCCAGGCGGGCAGCTACCTGACCACCGCGCAGGGCGCCCGCCTGTACGACACCGACCACTCGCTCAAGGCGGGCCCGCGGGGCCCCGTCCTGCTCCAGGACCACCATCTGCGCGAGAAGGTCATGCACTTCGACCACGAGCGCATCCCGGAGCGCGTGGTCCACGCCCGGGGCGCCGCGGCGCACGGCGTCTTCAAGAGCTACGGCACCGCCGCCTCCGTCACCAAGGCGTCCTTCCTCGCCAAGGACGTCGAGACGCCGGTGTTCGTGCGCTTCTCCACCGTGCTGGGGTCGCGCGGCTCCGCCGACACCGTGCGTGACACCCGCGGCTTCGCCACCAAGTTCTACACCGAGCAGGGCGTCTTCGACCTGGTGGGCAACAACATCCCGGTCTTCTTCATCCAGGACGCCATCAAGTTCCCCGACGTCATCCACGCCGGCAAGCCGCACCCCGACCGGGAGATCCCGCAGGCCCAGAGCGCCCACGACACCTTCTGGGACTTCGTCTCCCTGCACACCGAGGCCACCCACCACACTCTGTGGAACATGTCCGACCGGGGCATCCCGCGCTCCTACCGGATGATGGAGGGCTTCGGCGTCCACACCTTCCGCCTGGTCGCCGCCGACGGCTCCACCACCCTGGTGAAGTTCCACTGGAAGCCAGGGCTGGGCGTGCACTCCCTGGTGTGGGAGGAGGCGCAGATCATCAACGGCGTCGACCCCGACTTCCACCGCCGGGACCTCGCCGACGCCATCGAGGCCGGCGCCTACCCGCAGTGGGAGCTGGGCATCCAGACCTTCCCCGACACCCCCGGGCAGACCTTCGAGGGCATCGACCTGCTCGACCCGACCAACATCGTGCCCGAGGAGCTGGCCCCGGTGCAGCCGATCGGGCTGCTCACCCTCAACCGCAACCCCGCCAACTTCTTCGCCGAGACCGAGCAGGTCGCCTTCCACGTCGGGCACCTGGTGCCGGGCATCGACATCACCGACGACCCGCTGCTCGCCGGGCGGCTCTTCTCCTACCTGGACACCCAGATCACCCGGCTCGGGGGCCCCAACTTCCCCCAGCTGCCCATCAACCGGCCGCACGCACCGGTCAACGACATGCTGCGCGACGGCATGCACCAGACGGCCGTGCACCGCGGCGTCGCCCCCTACCGGCCCAACTCCCTCGACGGCGGCTGCCCGTTCACCGCCGGCGCCGCCGAGGGCGCCTATGTGGAGACCCCGGTCCGCGTCCCCGAGGCGACCAAGGTGCGCGAGGCCCCCGAGTCGTTCGCCGACCACTTCAGCCAGCCCCGCCGCTTCTGGCTGAGCATGAGCCCCGTGGAGCGTGAGCACATCATCGGCGCCTACACCTTCGAGCTCGGCAAGTGCTACGAGCAGGCCGTCAAGGAGCGCGCCCTGCAGACCCTCGCCAACATCGACCCCGAACTCTGCGACCAGGTCGCCAAGGGGCTCGGACTGCCCGCTCCCAAGCCGACCGTGCCGCTCGCCGACGTCGAGCCCAGCCCGGCGCTGTCCCAGATCGGGGGGACCTGGCCGGTGGACGGCCGGGTCATCGGCATCGTCGCCGGACCCGCCAGCGACCTCGGCGCGGTCCACGCGGTGCGTGACGCGGTCCTGGAGGCCGAGATGATGCCCCTGGTCGTGGGCCCCACCGGCGGCATGCTCGGCTCCGGCAGCAACGCGCTGATGACCCAGCGCAGTTACGTCACCGCACGGTCCGTCGAGTTCGACGCCGTACTGCTGGCCGGTCCGCCCGCCGTCGGGGACGACGCCTACGGAGCACGGGACGCCAAGGGAGTCCCGTCCGCCGCACTGCGCCCGGCGGGTGACCCGCGGGTCGCGCTGCTGCTGTCGGAGGCGTTCCGGCACGGCAAGGCGATCGGCGCCTGGGCGGGGGGCGAGGCCGCCCTCGCCGGGGCCGGTGTCCCCGCCGACGCACCCGGCGTGGTCGTCGCCGGCTCCGGCCCGGCCGCCCTGGAGCAGGTGCGCGAACTTCTCGCCGGCCACCGCGTCTGGGAGCGCTTCGACAGCCAGGTCTGATCCGCGCGGCACGCGGGCCGACCGCACCTGACGAACGCCGGAGGGGTTCGGCCGAACGGCCGGGCCCCTCCGGCGTTCCGTGGCTGAGGCCGCGTCAGCCGAAGGCCTTGACGGCCTGGTAGTACGTCCACGCCGTGCTGTCGCAGGCGGTCCTGGTCCCGCCGCTGTAGTTGGCGCAGACCCGTTTGAGATCTTCGTAGAAGGCGCTGTCGAGCCGTGCCTTGTTGGCGCTGAACGTGCCGGCGGCCTTGTAGTTGCGGTAGCCGAAGTCGTGGCGGGCGCAGGACATCTGGAAGGGGAAGCCGAACGGATTGTCCGGCGAGGACGAGCAGTAGTCGGTGCTCCAGTCGAACTGGTAGGCGGCCCAGGCGGACTGGTTGGCCCGGGCGGCGGCCCACTGGTTGTAGCTGGACGCGCTCGTCTGGGTCCAGCTCGCCAGCACGGCCGGCTTGTCGGCGGGTACGGCGTCGGCGGTTCCGGCCGTGGCGAGGACGGCGGCGAAGGCCAGGGCCGGGGCGGTGAGTGCGGTGGCAAGTCTTCGGTGCATCCCACACCTCCATGAGACTGCGGTCCGACCACCGGACCGCAGGTACATGACAAATGAATGCCCGGACTATTCATGCTTTCAACCACATGTGGGCCAATGAGCTGTCAACTCACTGACAGGAGAGGAAAATTCACCGTGGCGGCCCAAGCCGGCGAACGGATATGCTCACCGCGATGACGACTCACTCCGTTGACAGATTGGGGGTCCCGTCCGCGCAAGGTGAGTGCTGATGGCCACTCACACCGCGAACGAGGAACCCCGCACCGAGGAATCCCGCATCTCCCTCTGGCGGCGCGTGCGCAGGTACGCCGTGCCGGCCTCCATGATCGAGACCGCGACCGCACGCCGCCGCGCCGGCGACTGGGCGGGCGCCTGCTCCGCCGCGCACCTCGACCACGAGATCGACCTGCGCTCCCTGGCCCGCACCCACGGCCACGACCTCGCCACGCGGGTCCGCGCCGATCTGCGGCACCTGGCCCCCGACCTGCTGCGCTGGCACATGCCGAGGGCCGCACCGGACGGGCTGCTGCGGCCCGGCACGACCATCGCCCTGGCCTGCTACGACACCGACGGCCCCGTCACGGACCTTGCCAACCCGGACCGGCTCTTGTTCCATGCGCCGTCAGGAAAGTTTCCTAACCTCTGCGGGATCGGAGCCCCCCACATGAGACCGGCACGTACTCCCCGACGCCTGGCCGCCCTCACCGCGGCCCTCGGCGGCCTCCTCCTCGCCCTCACCTCCGCACCCGCGGCGACCGCCGGCGCACCGGCCGCCGCCACGCCCGTCGAGGCCAACGGACAGCTCCGGGTCTGCGGCGTCGAGCTCTGCAACGAGCGCGGCAGCGCGATCCAGCTGCGGGGCATGAGCAGCCACGGCACCCAGTGGTACCCGCACTGCCTGACCGACGGTTCGCTCGACGCCCTCGCCCACGACTGGAACGCCGACGTCCTGCGCGTCTCCACCTACGTGCAGGAGGGCGGCTACGAGACCGACCCCCGGCACTTCACCGACCTCGCCGGCCGGCTGATCCGGCAGGCCGGCGAACGCGGCATGTACGTCATCGTCGACTGGCACATGCTCCACCCCGGCGACCCCCACGCCAACCTCGCCGCCGCCCGCACGTTCTTCACCGAGATCGCCCGGCGCAACGCCGGCCGGAACAACATCCTCTACGAGATCGCCAACGAGCCCAACGGAGTCAGCTGGTCGCGCATCAAGAGCTACGCCGAGCAGCTCATCCCGGTCATCCGCGGCGTCGACCCGGACGCGCCCGTCCTCATCGGCACCCGGGCCTGGTCCTCGCTCGGCGTCTCCGAGGGGGCCGACGAGTCCGAGGTCGTGAACAACCCCGTCCGGGCCTCCAACATCATGTACACCTTCCACTTCTACGCCGACTCGCACCGCGAGGAGTACCTGGCGACCCTGTCCCGCGCCGCCGACCGCATCCCGGTCTTCGTCACCGAGTTCGGCACCCAGAACTACGCGGGGGAGGGCGCCAATGACTTCGCGATGTCCCAGCGGTACCTGGACCTGATGGCCGCCAAGAAGATCAGCTGGGTCAACTGGAACTTCTCCGACGACCACCGCAGCGGCGCCGTCTTCAGCACCGGCACCTGCAACGCCCAGGGCCCGTGGGCCGGCACGGCCTCGCTGAAGCCGGCCGGGGTCTGGATCCGCGACCGCATCCGGACCCCGGACCGGTTCCCCGCCGTCTGACCGTCTCCCGACCGCCGTCTGACGGTCACCCGGCGTTCGCCCGTCCGGGGGGCATCCGCTCCCGGACGGGCGAACGCACGCCCGGCGGACGCTCAGTCACCGGCCTCCGGAAGCGGCCGGAACTCCACGTCCACCACGCCGTCCACGTCCCGGCACAGCTTCTCCAGCTCCCGGACCGTCGCCCCGGTGGAGAGCCGCCCGGTGAGCACCACATGGCCGTGCGACACGTCCACATGCACCGCCGACGGAGCCTCACCGAGCTTCCTGACCAGCACCTCCTCCACGATCTCGGTACGGATGGCCTGGTCCTTCCGCACGAACACCCGCAGCAGATCGCCCCGGCTCACCACACCGATCAGCCGGCCCTCCCCGTCGACCACCAGCAGCCGCTTGATGCCCCGCTCGGCCATCACCCGGGCGGCCTGCACCACGTCCCAGTCCTCGAAGGCGCACACCGGCGGCGAGGTCATCAGGCCTCCCGCATCGGTGGCCCAGGCCTTGGCGAGGCGGCGCTCCGCCTCCGGCGTGCCGTCGCCGCCGTCCTGCGACCACCCCCACATCTTGTGCAGCAGATCCGCCTCCGACACCACGCCCAGCGGACGGTCGTCGGCGTCCACCACGGGAACGGCCGTGATGTCGTACTCCAGCAGCAGGTACGCGATCTCCTTGAACGGCATCCCGGGCGGAATGCGGACGACCGCGTCGCTCATCACATCGCGCACCTTCTGGTGGCTCATCGGGATGCTGTCCTTCCGTGTCCGGGCAGGGGTCCTCACCCCCATCATCGTCGGATGTGCGCCGCGCCTCCGCGCGGCCGGCCGTGTGACGGTCGTGTCACACGCGGCGCCCCGCACCGTGCACGGCAGGTAACGCCCGGCGCCGGGGCGTCCGCACTGGCCCGCGCCCGTCCGGGCCGTTGGCGGCGCGCCGGGCCGGATCAACGGAAGATCACCCACCGGTCTCGGCGCCCCCGCGCCGTGGCCGCTTCGAGACGCAGCTGTGACGCTCCGTAGCGCACGTTTCGGTGGGCTCCGCCGTCACAGTCACAGAAGTCGGCCAACGCACCCAGGGGGCACCGAAGATGAAGTGGCACCGGACACGACGGCTCGGTGGGGCGCTGCTCGCGCTCACGGCGGCGAGCGGTCTGCTGCTCACCGGATGCAGCGGCAGCAGCGGCGGCGGCAAGAGCGCCACCGACAGCCGCTACGACGGCTCGCGCGGCGACGGCTCGGCGCCGCTGCCCGCACCCGAGGGGCCGAGGAACAGCGCGAGCGAGGGCGAGCAGGACTCCCGCGGCATCGCGCCCGGGCCGGACTACCTGTCCACGTTCGCGCTCGACGTCGACACCGCCTCCTACGGCTACGCCCGCCGCACCCTCGCCGACGGCCGGCTGCCCGACCCGTCCACGGTCCGGCCAGAGGAGTTCGTCAACAGCTTCCGCCAGGACTACGAACGCCCCGACGGCGACGGCTTCACCGTCACCGTCGACGGGGCCCGCACCGAGGAGAAGGACTGGTCCCTGCTCCGCGTGGGCCTCGCCACCCGGGCCGCCGAGGACTCCGCCCGACGCGCGCCCGCCGCGCTCACGTTCGTCATCGACATCTCCGGTTCGATGGCCGAACCGGGCCGCCTGGACCTGGCCAAGAAGTCCCTCGGCGTGATGACCGAGCGGCTGCGCGACGACGACTCCGTGGCCGTGGTCACCTTCAGCGACGAGGCCGAGACGGTCCTGCCGATGACCCGCCTCGGCGGCAACCGGGGCAGGATCCACGACGCCGTCGAGGGCCTGTCACCCACCGACTCCACCAACCTCGCGGCCGGGGTCGGGACCGGCTACCAGACCGCCGTCGAGGGACTGCGCAGGGGCGCCACCAACCGGGTCGTCCTGGTCTCCGACGCGCTCGCCAACACCGGTGACACCGACGCCGACGCGATCCTGGAACGCATCGCGGAGCACCGCCGCGAGCACGGCATCACCCTCTTCGGCGTCGGCGTCGGCAGCGACTACGGCGACGCCCTGATGGAACGCCTCGCCGACCGGGGCGACGGCCACACGGTGTACGTCTCCGACGAGGAGGAGGGCCGCAAGGTCTTCTGCGACGAGCTGCCCCGCAACATCGACCTGACCGCCCGTGACGCCAAGGCGCAGGTGGCCTTCGACCCGGGGACGGTCGCCGAGTTCGCCCTGGTCGGCTACGACAACCGCCGGGTCGCCGACGACGACTTCCGCGACGACCGGGTGGACGGCGGCGAGGTCGGTCCCGGACACACCGTCACCGCCCTGTACGCGGTGCGCACCCGGCCCGGGGCGGACGGCCACCTCGCCACCGCCACGGTGCGCTGGCTCGACCCCGACACGCGCAGCCCGCACGAGGAGTCCGGCGACCTGGAGACCGGCGACCTCGAGGAGTCCGTGTGGTCCGCGGACCGGGGCCTCGCCGTCACCGCCACCGCCGCCTACTTCGCCGACGCCCTGCGCTCCGCCGGCCTCCGCGGCAGCGGCCTGCCCGGCGCTCCTGGCCTCGGTGAACTCGCCGAGCGGGCCGACGACTTGGCGGCCCGCACCGAGGACGAGGAGGTACGGGGACTCGCCCGGGCGATCCGCACCGCCGACCGCCTGGACTGAGCCGGCGGCGCCCCGACCGTTGTGACCGGCGCCCGGACCGTACGGCGCCGGTCAGGAGTACAGCGCCTCGATCTCCTTGGCGTACGCCTCCTGCACCGCCTTCCGCTTCACCTTCAGCGAGGGCGTCAGCAGGCCGTTCTCCTCGCTGAACTCGCCCTCCACCAGCCGGAAGGCGCGGATCGACTCGGCCCGGGAGACGGCCTCGTTGGCGTAGTCCACGGCCTTCTGCACATCGGCGAGCATGCGGGGGTCCCGCACCACTTCGGACATCGGCGTGTCGGCGGGCATCTTCCGCACCGCGAGCCAGTGCGCGACCGTCTCCGGGTCGAGGGTGATCAGCGCGGCGACGAACGGGCCGTTGTCGCCGACGACCAGGCACTGCCCGATCGGCGGCCGGCTGCGCAGCCGGTCCTCCAGCACGGCCGGGGAGACGTTCTTGCCGCCGGTGGTGACCAGGATGTCCTTCTTGCGGCCGGTGATGGTGAGGAAGCCGTCCTCGTCGAGGGAGCCCAGGTCGCCGGTGGCGAACCAGCCGTCGTCGAGGACCTCCTGGGTGGCGCCCGGGTTGTTCCAGTAGGAACCGAAGACGATCCCGCCCTTGATCAGCACCTCGCCGTCGTCGGCGATCCGGACCGCCGTGCCCGGCACCGGGAGGCCCACCGTGCCGGGGCGGGGGCTCAGCGGCGGCACGATGGTCGCCGCGGCGGTGGTCTCGGTCAGACCGTAGCCCTCGTAGACCATGATCCCGGCCGCGTAGAAGAACAAGTTGAGGTCGCGTTCCAGCGGGGAGCCGCCGCTGATGGCGTAGCGCAGCCGGCCGCCCAGCTCCTTGCGGACCCGGCGGTAGACCAGCAGGTCGTACAAGGCCCAGGCGGCGTAGAGGCCGGGGCCCGGGCCCTTGCCCCGGCCCAGGAACTTGTCCAGATGGGCCTCGCCGAAACGGACCGCGATGCGGTGGGCCCGCTCGAAGGAGGCGCCCCGGCCGATCTTCTCGGCGGTGGCGCGGCCGGTGTCGTGGATCTTCTCGAAGAGATACGGGACGCCGACCAGGAAGGTGGGCCGGAACGCCTTGAGGGCGGGCCGCAGGTCGTCGGGCTTGATGCTCGGGCAGTGGCCGATCTCGATGCGGCCCATCAGACAGGCGATCTGCAGGGTGCGGCCGAGGATGTGGGCCAGCGGCAGGAACAGCAGGGTGGAGGCGACCTGGTCGGTGACCTCCTTGAAGATGGGGTGCAGCAGCTCGACGGTGTTGGCCGCCTCCGCGTGCAGATTGCCGTGAGTGAGGACGCAGCCCTTGGGGCGGCCGGTGGTGCCGGAGGTGTAGCAGATGGTCGCCGTGGTCTCGGGGGTCAGTGCCGCGCGCCGCTTGGTCACCTCCTCGTCGGGAATGTCCCGGCCGAGGGCGGTCAGCTCGGCGAGGGCGCCCGAGTCCAGCTCCCAGATGCGCGGGGGAGAGGAGTGCGAGGCGGTGCCGGCGGTGACCGTGGCGGTGTTCTCCCCGGTCTCCGTGACGACGTACCGCGCGCCGGAGTCCCGGACGATCCACTCCACCTGGGCCGCCGAGGAGGTGGCGTACACGGGGACCGACTGCCCGCCGGCCGACCAGATCGCGAAGTCCAGCACCGTCCACTCGTAGCGGGTGCGGGACATCACCGCGACCCGGTCGCCCGGCTGGAGTCCGGCGGCGATCAGACCCTTGGCCACCTCGGTCACCTCGCGGGCGAACGCCGCCGCCGTCACCGGCTGCCAGGCGCCGCCCCGCTCCCGGCGCAGCACCACCTCGTCCGGGGCCTCGGACGCGTTGGTGAACGGGATGTCGGCGGTGCTGCCGGTGGCCGGCCGCGGGACGAGCGGCTGCGCACGCACCTCGCGGACGACGCCTCGCTCGTCCCGCACGGTTTCGACCCTGGTACGGGTGGCCAGGTCGGTGCGTCGTTTCGCCCGCTTCAGATCCTTGCGTACGCCCATGGCGGCTCCCGGTCGCGCTGATGCTGATGGTGCTGTGATGGTGCTCTGACGGTGCTTGCGGTCCCTCTTCCTTACTCCAGAGTCAACTTACTCACGCGTAAGAATGCGTCAATGGGCAGGACCGGCAGAAACGACGATGAGCGCCACCGGGGCGCTCATCGTTTCGGCATCGGCCCGGGACGCGAGGGGGCGTCCGGGCACGGGCGCTGCTCCCGCGCTCAGCGCACCGGCTGCGCGGAGCGGGCCGGAGCCCTGTTGGGAGGCCTGACCGCATACGCCTCCGAGGAGAGATACGCGGTCACCCGGGGCGGGCTGCCCTGCTGGTGCGCCAGGGCCAAGTAGGCGATCAGACCCACCCCTTCGTCCAGGCGGCGCGAGGTGAGGGCCGTCAAAGCCTCGGCGAGGACTCCGGCCTCGATGCCGAAGTCGCCCAGCACCTTCGTCGCCCGCCGCAGGGCCTCCCCGTCGTGCTCGGCGTAGTCACGGACCGGGACGTGCAGGGTGAACCCGCTCGGCCGGGCGGCGCCGGTCTCGGTGAAGGAGTGGCAGGTCAGCCCCGGGCGCCGGGTCAGCAACGGCACGTCGGGGCCTGCCACCGCCCGGAAGAAGCCCTCGACCGAAGCGGGATCGGGACCGCCGGGCATCCGCGACAGACGTCCGGCCTCCGCTGCCGACAGAGCGTCGTGCCGCAGATAGACCTTCACCCGGGGTGCGTCCCAGTCGCCCAGGTCCAGGGCGAGGAACGGGTAGCCGCCTGCCTCCGGCAGGGCGTAGAAGGCCTGGTCGTGACCGAGCCGCCTCAGCGCCTCCCGCACCGTCGAGGCGGAACGTTCCTCCCCGTTGGCGGCCGGGTTCAGGTACACCTTCAGGCCCGGCACACCGCCCGGACGCAGCTCCAGGGCGTACCAGAGGGCGAGGGCGCCCTGCGGCCGCGCGGGCAGGAACAGGTTTACGAGCGCGTCCAGCGAGTCGGTGGCGAAGCCCCACCGCTCGGTCATCGCCCGCACCGCCGCCAGCCCGGTACGCCCGTTGCGGGCGAGGCTCCGCGCCCCGCACCCCGGTTCCACCAGCACCCGCACGGCCGGAGCCGACCCGGGCCGGAAGGAGAGCGAGAACTCCACCGGCGTGTGGTCGTCGGACAGGAAGCTGCGTGACGGCGGCGGCAGATCCAGCGACCGCCCGGCGACCGCCCCGAGCGACTCGGTCACCAGCTCCGCATACCCGTCCGCATCGCCCTCGGACAGTCCCACCACCGCACACAGCCTGCGCAACTGCCCGCCGGCAAAGTCGCCCAGGGTGGCCGTGCCCCCGCTCGCAAGACCCCCGGCCGGCCCCCCGGTCACCGGCTGCTCCCGCGCGGCACAGGAAAATACCCGCCCAGAGAGGCGGGTATCGGGGGTCTCGGCAGCTGTCCGGCATCCATGGATATGTGGTCCACGGCACCTCCTTTGCAGGGAAGCAACTCGTTGTGCCGGATTGCTCACTACCCCTGCTGTTCAACCATCATGCAAATCAGGCACGTTGGACCCGTGTTGCGCCTGTCACCCCATGAGCCGCTTCCGTCCACCTGGCCCGGTCCGCCCGGTCCACAAAAGCCGTGGACCGGGCAAACCGGCGGCGGGAAACGGGGTGCTGCCGTGAGCGTCCACGTCCCCCGGTCAACTGCCGGCCGAGTGCTGAGGAGATGACGGGCGCGGTGCCGGATGGGTGGTCTGCTGGGCGCGGTTCAGGAGGTAGCGGACCAGGGTGGTCAGGGCGGCGGCCGAGGACTTCTCGTCGCGGGCGTCGCAGGTGACGACCGGGGTGTCGTCGAGCAGGTCCAGCGCCTCCCGCAGGGCCCGTTCGTCGCGCGGCGGTGTGCCGTCGAAGTGGTTGACGGCGATGGCGTAGTCGAGGCCGTAGCTCTCGATGAGGTCGATCACCGGGAAGGAGTCGGCCAGGCGCTCCGGGTCGACCAGCACCAGCGCGCCGAGGGCGCCGCGGGCCATGTCCTCCCACATCTGCACGAACCGCTGCTGACCGGGCGTGCCGAACAGGTAGAGCACGACCCGGTCGCTGATGGTCAGCCGGCCGAAGTCCATGGCGACCGTGGTGGTCGTCTTGCCGTGGATCCCCTTGAGGTCGTCCACCGACTCGGCGGCCTGCGTCATCGTCTCCTCGGTGGACAGCGGCTCGATCTCGGAGATCGAGCCGATGAACGTGGTCTTGCCCACCGCGAAGTGCCCGACGACAAGGATCTTCACCGCGGTCTGCGTCGCCCCGCTGCGGACGTAGGCCCGCTCACCCAAACTTGGCGCGGAGACCATTGAGCACCTCCTCCAGGATCTCCCGGTCCGCGAGCTGGGCCGGCGCCACCGGCGGACGGGTGATCAGATAGCCGCCCTCGACGAGCGAGGCCAGCAGGATCCGCACGACTCCCAGCGGCAGCCTGGTGTGGCCGGCGATCTCGGCGACCGAGAGATAGCCGGCGGAACAGATGTCGAGCAGCATCTGCTCCTCGGGGGACAGCCGCAGCGGTCGCTGCGCGTGGTCGGGGGACGCCGTCACCAGGGTGATCAGCGACAGCTGCTCCTCGTCGGGCAGTTCGCGTCCCTTGGTGATGACGTACGCCCGTACTAAGGCGGTGTCCTCCGGGTCCCAGCCGTCGTGGCCCGTCATGAGCGGGCGCCGAGGTTCTCGCGCGGCGGCGTCGTCAGCTCCTTGCCGAGCCGGGACACCAGCTGCTGCATGCGGAAGGTGATGTCGGCCATGTCGACGTCCGCGGTGGCGGACACACCCAGGTAGGCGCCCTCCCCGGCGGAGATCACGAACACCCAGCCGCCGTCGAACTCGACCAGCGTCTGACGCCACCGCTGGCTCGGGTCCTCACAGAAGAAGCCCAGCGTGCGGCTGAGCGACTGCACCCCGCTCATCGCCGCCGCGACCCGGTCCGCGTCGTCCCTGTCGAAGTCCTTCGTCCGGGCCATGAGCAGACCGTCGGCGGATATCAGGACGGCGTGCAGGGCCCCCGGAATCTCCAGAGCGCTGTCGAGCATCCATGACAGATCGTTCACGAGACCTCATGTCCTTCGCTGCTTGCACCGGGTGTGCTGCTCTTCGGGTCCGCCTGTTCGGGCGCCGCTGCCCGGCCGGACCGCGTGCCCCGCTGGAAGGCGCCCATGATGCGCGCCTGTTCGGCGTCCGAGCGGCCCGGGCGGGGGGCCGGCTCGCCGCCGGTCGGCGGCACGATCGCCATCGGCCGCTTGCGGCGGCGCCGGGGCAGACCGTCCGCGGTCGTCGCCGGGGCGAGCGCCGGCTCGGGCCCGCCGTCCGAACCGGCCCGTGCGGCCGGGCGGGCGGCGGCGCTGTGGACGGCGGCCGGAGCGGGAGCCTTCTTCTCCGGCATCGCGGTGAGCAGATCGTGGGGCAGCAGCACCACGGCACGCACACCGCCGTAGGGGGAGGAGGAGTCCACCGACACCTCGAAACCGAACCGCTCGCACAGCACGCCGATCACCGCGAACCCGAACTGCGGCGGGTTGCCGAGGCCGGCCACGCCGGTGGCGCGCTCGCTGCTCAGCAGCTTCATCGCGCGGGCGCGCTCCTCCTCGCTCATGCCGACACCGGCGTCGTCGACGACGATGCAGACGCCCTTCGGCACGGTCCGGATGTTGATCTCGACGACGGTGTCCGGGCTGGAGTAGCTGGTGGCGTTGTCGAGCAGCTCGGCGAGGGCCAGAGCGACCGGCTCGACGGCACGGCTGGTGATGCCGAAGTCGACCTGGGAGAGGATCTCCACCCGGCGGAAGTGGCGGATCCGGCCCTGGGCGCTGCGCACCACGTCGTAGACCGAGGCGGTGTCGCGGCGGCCGCCCAGCCAGCCGTCGCACAGCACCGCGATGGACTGGGCGCGCCGGCCGAACTGCGAGTTGGTGTGGTCGATCTCCAGCAGATCCTGGAGGATCGCCGAGTCGCCGTACTTGGTCTGCAGCCTGGAGAGCACCAGCTGCTGCTCGGCGGCGAGGCCCTGAAGGGTCCGCATGGCGGACTTCAGAACCGTCTTGGTCTCCTCCTCGGCCTGCTCCTGTGCCGCCCGCACGGACTTCGTGTGGTCGTTCTCCAGCTGCGCGCAGTGCTCCTCGAGCGCTCGTACCTCCTGCCGCACGGTACGCGCCGCCCGGCGCTGGCGTTCGATCACGACGAGGGCGGCAGCGAGGGCGGCGACCAGAGCCCAGAACAAGGGGCTCGCTGCGAATGACGTCATAGGACTCTCTTCAGGCGACTGGCGGCCGGCGGTGCCGGCGAGGTGTCGGCGTCCATGGCAGGCGGTCCGCCCGCATCAAAAACGCGGTGATCGTATCACCGGCCGAACGTATGAACTGACGTCAAGACCCTTGCCAAATCCCTGGGTTGCTCACTTTGGCGGGCAGATCGCCGGAGCGCCGGGGAGCGCGGTTGAGGCCGCGGCGTCGCCGGATCGTGGATGCCAACGGAAGGAAACGGTCTGTGACTTCCCTGTTTCCCGAGGTGAGAGGGGGGCTGCGTCGCCGAGTCTGCTCGCTGTGGTCGCGCCCGCCGATGGCGAGTCGCGCTTCGCGGGGCTCCGCCCGCTGTGGCGGCCGGCGC
>NZ_BAAAIZ010000009.1:10442-11908 GCF_039526425.1 Streptomyces thermospinosisporus | reverse complement strand
CCCTCGCCGCCGTCGTGATCGCGATCCGGCCGCCGGCGCCCATCGCGCCGCCGGATCCGCCGCGGCAGCGACGCCGATCCGGGCGCGCCCGGCTGCGCCGACATGTGTGTTTCCGAACCGGCTCCGGAGCGGCTCGGCTACGCCCCCGGTCCACGAGACGGCGCCAGCCGGTCCGGCGGCCGCGCCGATTCCCCCCGACGTCGTGATCAGCTCCCGCTACGACGCCGGTTCGGAGCTCACCGAACCTGAGTCCGGGGTTGTCAAGTTTCCTCTCCGGAGCTATATAAGAAGGTGATCGGAGAGCATCGCATCGGAGTTCACAGTGAAGGGAGGAGTGGACTGTGATGCTCATGCGCACCGACCCGTTCCGCGAGATCGACCGACTCGCACAGCAGGTCTTCGGCTCGGCCGCCCGCTCGTCGGCGATGCCGATGGACGCGTACCGGGCGGGGGACGAGTTCGTCGTCCACTTCGATCTCCCCGGCCTCGACCCCGAGACGATCGAGCTGGATGTCGAGCGCAACGTCCTCAATGTGCGCGCCGAGCGACGCTCTGAGGCCCCCGAGGACGCCGACATGATCGTCGCGGAACGGCCCACCGGCACCTTCAGCCGGCAGCTGTTCCTCGCCGACACGCTCGACACCGACCGCATCGAGGCCGCCTATGAGGCCGGTGTCCTGACGCTGCGCATCCCGGTGGCCGAGGAGGCCAAGGCACGCCGCATCCAGATCACGGGCGGCGACAGCCGCAAGCAGATCAGCAGCTGACACCACTCACGCACGCGTCCCGCGGACCCCGGCCGCCCGCGGGACGCGCTCCCGTGCCCGCAGCGGCGCGGGGGAGCGACCGGAGGCCCCGAAGGAGGAGAGGAGCCCCATGACCACGGTGACGCCGCACGAGACCACGATGCCCAGCCGCAAGACGGTGATCCCGGCCCCGGCCCCGGACCGGGCCCGCCCGGCCCCCGTCCCCCGCTCCGCGGAGGTCGGCTGGCAGGAACTGGTCGACGCGGTGCGGGAGTCCGGTCAGTACCGGACGCGGGCGGAGGCGGAGAGCGTCACCCGCATCGTCCTCTCCGCGCTCGGCGGTCATGTCGTCGGTGACGAACGTGTCGATCTGGCACGCGCGCTGCCGGAAGAGGCGGCACGGGTGATCGCCTCCCAGGTCCCGGCCACCCGCCCGCTCACCGCGGCGGAATTCGTGGAGTCGGTGGCCGCCCGGATCGAGGGCTCGACCCCGGCGACCGCGCGCTGGGACGTCAGCTCGGTCCTCAGTGTCCTGCCGTCCTTCGTGGGCGAGGACCTGATCACCCGCATCATCGGTCAGCTGCCCCAGGGGTACGCCCTCCTGTTCGGCCGGGCCGAGCTCACCCCGGCGGAGTGACCGGGCCGCACACCGGTTCCTCCAGCCGGTGATCCGAACCCTTCCACCGGGCCCCGCCCGGGCCGCGGAGCCGCCGCGGTCCG
>NZ_BAAAIZ010000009.1:0-10425 GCF_039526425.1 Streptomyces thermospinosisporus | reverse complement strand
GGCGGGGCCCGGTCGCATGAGCCCGCCGAGCCCGCGGTCGCGGCGCGCAACCGCCCGCGGAGGCCGCACCACCGCGCCGGATCCGGCCGGATCCTCCGGCCCGCCCGGCCCGCCGCCCTCGTCGGCCGGCAAGCCGATCTCCCCGGTGGAGCAGGGAAGTCGGGATCACGCAGCCGCGATCGCGCACAACCGCCCGAACGGCTGAATTACCGCCAGGTCCTCTGTCGGCCCCCGCCCGGAGCGGCAACGATGCCGCGGCATGGACATTCTGCTCGTCGCCAGCGCGTTCAACAGCCTCTCCCAGCGCGTGTACGCGGAACTCTCCGACCGCGGACACCACGTGGACGTCGTGCTCGCCACGCACGGAGCCGACGCGATACGCGCCGCGATACGCCGGGCACGGCCCGAACTGATCATCGCGCCCATGCTGAAGTCGGCGCTGCCCGACGACGTGTGGCGGCAGCACACCTGCCTGATCGTGCACCCCGGCCCGCCCGGCGACCGCGGGCCGTCCGCCCTCGACTGGGCCCTCGCCGAAGGCGCCCCCCGCTGGGGAGTAACGGTCCTTCAGGCGGAGGCCGCGATGGACGCGGGCGCCATCTGGGCGTCGGCGCCGTTCGACGTACCGCCCGTCGGCAAGAGCGACCTCTACCGCGGAGAGGTCTCCGACGCCGCCGTCTCGGCCGTCCTGCTGGCGGTGCGGCGCTACGCCGGCGGCGCGTTCAAACCGCAGCCGCAGTCCGACGCCGGGATCCGCGTGGTCTGGCGGGACGCCTTCCGCCAGGAGCGGCGGCGCATCGACTGGCACGCCGACAGCACCGACACGGTGCTGCACACCCTGCGGGCCGCCGACTCGCAGCCCGGCGTCCTCGGCGAACTCCTCGGCCAGCAGATGTTCCTGCACGGCGGCCACCCCGAGGACCGGTTGCGCGGACGCCCCGGCGAACTGCTCGCCACCCGGGACGGCGCGGTCTGCCGGGCCACCCGGGACGGCGCGGTCTGGATACCGGAGCTGCGCCCCCGCCGCGCCTCCGGCGACCCGGCACCCTTCCGGCGCCCCGCCGCCGACGTCCTGGCTTCTCTTCCACAGGCCCCCTGCCTGCCCGAGGTGCCCGCCCCGCTCGAACTCCCGCCGGACCGGCGCACCTGCAGCGACATCCGCTACCGGCAGCGCGGCGACGTCGGCTTCCTGGACTTCTCGTTCCCCGGCGGCGCCATGAGCACCGGCCAGTGCCGCAGACTCCTCACCGCCTACCGGTACGCGCTCACCCGCCCCACCCCGGTCCTGGTGCTCGGTGGCCGGCGCGACTTCTTCTCCAACGGCATCCACCTCAACGTCATCGAGGCCGCCCCCGACCCCGCCGCCGAGGCCTGGGCCAACCTGAACGCCATCGACGACCTGGTGGAGGCGGTGCTGCGCACCACCGACCGGCTGGTCGTCGCCGCGCTCGGCGGCAACGCGGCGGCGGGCGGCGTGATGCTCGCCCTCGCCGCCGACGAGGTATGGTGCCGCACCGGCACCGTCCTCAACCCGCACTACCGGCGCATGGGCCTGTACGGCTCCGAGTACTGGACCTACAGCCTGCCGCGCCGCGTCGGGCCGGAGACCGCAGAACGCCTGACCGGTGAGGCGCTGCCGGTCAGCACCGCCTCCGCCGCCGCCCTCGGCCTGGTGGACCGCCTCCTGCCGGTCGCACCCCAGGACTTCACCGGCGAGGTCGAGCGGGCGGCGGCCCGGCTCGCCGCCGAGTCCGGCCTGCCCCGGCGCATCGCCGCCAAGCGGGACCGGCGGGCCCGCGACGAGGCGACGCGCCCGCTGGCGGAGTACCGCGAGGCCGAGCTGGCCCGCATGCACGCCATCCTCTTCGACCCCGATTCCCCGCACCACGCCCTGCGCTCGGCCTTCGTGCGCAAGGCACCCCCGGCCGGCGCGCGGCCCCTCGATCCCGTACCGGACCCCTGCTGACCGGCGCGGACGCCCCCGTCAGACCCGCTGGCCCTCACGCACCACGACCACGGGGCAGGCGGCGTGCTGGGCGCAGCGCTGACTGACCGAGCCCAGCATGGCCCGCGCGAACCCGCCCCGGCCGCGATGACCCACCACCAGCAGTTCGGCCCGCTCGGAGGCCCGGATCAGCGCCTCCGACGGGTCCCCCTCCACCAGCCGCTCCCGCAGCCGGGGCGGCCGCCCGTCCGGGAAGACGGCGTTGAGCTCCTCCGTGAACCGCTCCCTGGCCTGCTCCAGATCGAACTCGGGGTCGATGGCGGGCCCGGTCCAGCCCACCGCCGACGGCGTGTCCCAGGCGTGCACCGCCTCCACCTCACCGTCGACCATGTCCGCGTACCGCACGGCCCAGCGCAGCGCCGCGTACGACGACGGGGAACCGTCCACGCCGACCACCACCAGACGAACCGGCTCATCGGCTTGCATGGCCACCTCACACGGAAGTCGTAGGTCCTAGCACCACGCTGCCCCTGTCCAGGCGAGCCTGCCATTCGAACGCACGGCGCACCCGTGTCGTGGCACGATGCGAGCATGACCAGCAGCAGCGGCGACGCCCCTCACCACCTGCGGGATCTCGCAAGGCTGCGCCGCGTCCGCGACCGCATCGACCGGGAGTACGCGCAGCCGCTGGACGTGGAGGCACTGGCGCGCGGCGTGCACATGTCGGCCGGGCATCTCAGCCGCGAGTTCCGCCGCGCCTACGGCGAGTCCCCCTACAGCTACCTGATGACCCGGCGCATCGAGCGCGCGATGGCGCTGCTGCGCCGCGGCGACCTGAGCGTCACCGAGGTCTGCTTCGAGGTCGGCTGCTCCTCGCTGGGCACCTTCAGCACCCGCTTCACCGAGCTGGTCGGCATGCCGCCGAGCCTGTACCGGCAGGAGGCGGCCCGTGCCACGGCCGGGCTGCCCTCCTGTGTCGCCAAGCAGGTCACCAGACCGGTCAGGAATCGAGAAGCACCCCCTCTGCGCCGTGACTAGCGTGACGGTCATGGACACCGCCGAGCCGTTCGAGAACCGTCCGAGGAGTCAGAAGATGACCAAGGCCAAGACGACGAAGAGCCAGTCGCCCGCCTTGCCCGCCGCAGACAGCCACGACGTCATTCGCGTGCACGGCGCGCGGGAGAACAACCTCAAGGACGTCAGCGTCGAACTGCCCAAGCGCCGCCTCACCGTGTTCACCGGCGTGTCCGGCTCCGGCAAGAGCTCCCTGGTGTTCGACACCATCGCCGCCGAGTCGCAGCGGCTGATCAACGAGACCTACAGCGCCTTCGTGCAGGGCTTCATGCCCAATGTGGCCCGCCCGGAGGTCGACGTCCTCGAGGGACTCACCACGGCGATCACCGTGGACCAGCAGCGCATGGGCGGCGACCCGCGCTCCACCGTCGGCACCGCCACCGACGCCAACGCGATGCTGCGCATCCTCTTCAGCCGGCTCGGCACCCCGCACATCGGCGGCCCCGCCGCGTACTCCTTCAACGTGCCCACGGTCAAGGCGGCCGGCGCGATCACCGTGGGCAGCGGCAAGAAGGAGAAGGTCACCTTCACCCGCACCGGAGGCATGTGCCCCCACTGCGAGGGCCGCGGCAAGGTCTCCGACATCGACCTCACCCAGCTCTACGACGACTCCAAGTCCATCAGCGAGGGCGCTTTCACCATCCCCGGCTGGAAGTCGGACAACGTCTGGACGGTCGGCCTCTACGCCCAGTCGGGCTTCCTCGACCCGCACAAGCCGATCCGCGAGTTCACCGAGCAGGAGATGCAGGACTTCCTGTACCGGGAGCCCACCAAGGTGAAGGTCAACGGGGTCAATCTGACCTACGAGGGCCTCATCCCCAAGATCCAGAAGTCCTTCCTGTCGAAGGACAAGGAGGCGATGCAGCCGCACATCCGGGCCTTCGTCGAGCGGGCTGTCACCTTCACCGACTGCCCCGAGTGCGAGGGCACCCGGCTGAGCGAGGCCGCCCGGTCCTCCAGGATCAAGGGCATGAACATCGCCGACGCCTGCCGCATGGAGGTGCGCGACCTGGCCGCCTGGGTGCGCGAGCTGGACGAGCCGTCCGTCGCCCCGCTGCTCACCGCACTCCAGGGCACCCTCGACTCGTTCGAGGAGATCGGCCTCGGCTACCTGTCCCTGGACCGCCCCGCGGGCACCCTCTCCGGCGGTGAGGCGCAGCGCGTGAAGATGATCCGCCACCTCGGCTCGTCGCTCACCGACGTCACCTACGTCTTCGACGAGCCGACCATCGGCCTGCACCCGCACGACATCCAGCGGATGAACGACCTGCTGCTGCGGCTGCGCGACAAGGGCAACACGGTGCTCGTCGTGGAGCACAAGCCGGAGACCATCGCCATCGCCGACCATGTGGTGGACCTCGGACCGGGCGCGGGCACGGCCGGTGGCACCGTCTGCTACCAGGGCACCGTGGAGGGGCTGCGCAAGAGCGGCACCGTCACCGGCCGGCACCTGGACGACCGGGCGCAGCTGAAGGAGTCGGTGCGCAAGCCCACCGGCAAGCTGGCCATCCGCGGCGCGACCAAGAACAACCTGCGGAACGTCGACGTCGACATCCCCCTCGGCGTGCTCACGGTCGTCACCGGCGTGGCCGGCTCCGGCAAGAGCTCGCTCATCCACGGCTCGATGCCCGAGGACGAGGGCGTCGTCTTCGTCGACCAGGCCCCGATCCGCGGCTCCCGGCGCAGCAACCCGGCCACCTACACCGGGCTGCTCGACCCGGTCCGCAAGGCCTTCGCCAAGGCCAACGGAGTCAAGCCCGCCCTGTTCAGCGCCAACTCCGAGGGTGCCTGCCCCACCTGCAACGGCGCCGGAGTCGTCTTCACCGAGCTCGGCATCATGGCCACCGTCTCCTCGCCCTGCGAGGACTGCGAGGGCAAGCGGTTCATGGCCGAGGTGCTGGAGTACCGCTTCGGCGGGCGGGACATCAGCGAGGTCCTCGAGATGTCGGTGACCGAGGCGGAGGAGTTCTTCCGCGAGGGCGCCTCACGCCTGCCCGCCGCGCACAAGATCGTCGAGCGGCTGACGGACGTCGGGCTCGGCTATCTCACGCTGGGCCAGCCGCTCACCACGCTCTCCGGCGGCGAGCGCCAGCGGCTCAAGCTCGCCACGCACATGGGGGAGAAGGGCGGCATCTACGTCCTGGACGAGCCCACCACGGGCCTGCACCTGGCCGACGTGGAGCAGCTGCTCGGCCTGCTGGACCGCCTGGTGGACTCCGGCAAGTCGGTCATCGTGATCGAGCACCACCAGGCGGTCATGGCGCACGCCGACTGGATCATCGACCTCGGCCCCGGCGCGGGCCACGACGGCGGCCGGATCGTCTTCGAGGGCACGCCGGCCGACCTGGTCGCCGGCCGCTCCACCCTCACCGGCGAGCACCTCGCGGACTACGTGGGCGCCTGACCCGAGGAGGCCTCCTTGGTCTTGGTCTCCATCACGCGGGCGAGGCCTCCTCCTCGGCGGAGGGGGCCTCCTCCGGCTCGTACTGCGAGCAGTGCGGGTTCCGGCAGGGCCCCGCCACCCACAGCGGCACGTACACGCCCATGGTCTTGTGACGCTCGACCACCGTCTCGACAGGGTGCTTGCAGGACGGGCAGACCTGACCGGCGGGCAGCGTCACCCGGTGTTTCTGCTCACCATTCATACCTGGGATTTTACCCAGTTTTTATTGCTTTTCGGGAGGGCCGGGAGGGTCTTCCGGCGCGGAAACTTCAGCGGGGCGCGCATTTCCGGAATCCTCCGCGGTCCCCGGCCGGAGCAGGCTGAGTGCGACGGAGACGGTCAGCACGACCACGATCACACAGAGACTGAGCCACGAGGGCACCTCGGGAACGGCCGGGGTGATCAGTTTGTGGGAGGCCTGCATGATGAGCTTGACGCCGATGAAGGAAAGGACCAGCGCCAGGCCCTGACTCAGATAGCGGAAGCGGTCGAGGAGCCCGGACAGCAGGAAATACAGGGCACGCAGTCCGAGAATGGCGAAGGCATTGCTGGTGTACACGATGAAGGCGTCGTTGCTCACGGCCAGCACGGCCGGCACGCTGTCCACCGCGAACACCAGGTCCGCGGCCTCGATCGCGGCGACCACCGCCAGCAGCGGCGTGGCCACGAGCCTCCCGGCCTCCTTCACGAAGAACCGCGCGCCCGCGTATTCGTCCCGCACCGGGACGACCTTGCGCAGCAGACGCACGGCGAGGCTCCGGCCCGGGTCGAAACCCACGTCCTCCTCGTTGAGGATCTTGTATGTGCTGTAGAAGAGGACGGCGGCGAAGACGAAAAGCACGGCGGTGAAGCGGCTGACCACCGCCACACCGGCCGCGAGAAACACCCAGCGGAAGACCAGCGCGCCGAACACCCCGAGAAACAGCACCCGGTGCTGATAGTCGCGCGGCACCTTGAAGTAGCTGAAAACCAGCGCGAAGACGAAGAGGTTGTCGACCGACAGGCTCTTCTCCAGCAGCCAGGCGGTGGTGTATTCGACCCCCGGCTGCGTCCCGACGACGAGAAAGACGAGGCCGCCGAAGAGCACGGCCAGGCCCACCCACCATCCGCTCCAGACGGCGGCCTCACGGAAACCGATGACATGCGCCTGCCGGTGCGCGAGCAGATCGACCGCCAGCGACGCCAGCACGGTGACGGCGAACACCAGCCACAGCCACTCCGGCACGTCATACACGGGCCCACCCCCCAACGGAGTCGATCGGGAGGCCTGTGTCGAGTCTGGGGCATCCGGTGACCGCTTGTCGCTCCGGTGGCACGCCTCGTCTCTCCGGCGGCACGTTCAGTTCCTCGAGCGCCGCGCGGCCCGATCCCGTCGTCACCCGCCCGGCGACTGTCACCCGCCCGGCGACCGTCACCCGTCGGACGCCGCGAGCCAGCGGCCGAACCATCCGGCGGCGGCCCGCGCCACCTCTTCCAGCGCACCCGGTTCCGGGAACAGGTGGGTCGCCCCGGGCACCACATGGATCTCGTGCGTCGCCCGCAGCCTGGCCGCCGCCTCACGGTTGAGACCGAGCACCGTCTGGTCGTTGCCGCCCACGATGAGCAGCACCGGCGCCGTGACCAGCTCCAGCGCCCCGCCCGCCAGATCCGGGCGCCCGCCCCGCGACACCACGGCCGACACGCGTTCCGGGCGCTCGGCCGCCGCCACCAGCGCCGCCGCCGCACCCGTGCTCGCCCCGAACAGACCCACCGGAAGGTCCGCGGTGTCCGGCCGCCGCTCCAGCCAGTCGATCGTGCCGGCCAGCCGCCCGGCGAGCAGATCGATGTCGAAACGGTGCCGCGCGGTCAGCAGGTCGTCGCGCTCCTCGTCCTCGGTGAGCAGATCGAGCAGCAGCGTCCCGAGCCCGGCCTGCTGCAGCTCGGCGGCGACCGCCCGGTTGCGCGGGCTGAACCGCGAGCTGCCGCTGCCGTGCGCGAACAGCACCACCCCCCGGGGCGCCTCCGGAAGGACCAGATCACCGGCCAGGGATGCCTGGTCCGGCCCCTGCGTGGGAACCGTCACGGTTTCGGAGAGCATGCCGCGTCACTCCCTCCGGCAGTTGGTCGCCTGCCACCCGGGTACCCGGCCGGGCCCCCACGCCACCCCTCCACGACGACCCCGGCCCTCGACCTCGGCAGCGTTGATCGCCCGCCCCGGAGCGTCCCCGGGAGTCCGTCCGGACGATTGCCCGCCCCGGGCGGCCGGACCATACTGTGGCGGTCCACGGACGGGGGGATACGGGGGAGTTGAGCGGGCGACGTATGCCGCCGCCGGCGGCCGCACCCGAAGCACCTCCGGCGCGGGTCCCGATCCACTGCTCGCCGCGGTGCCGGCCCTGCTGGGCCTGGCCGTCGTCGCCGTCCTGCTGCGCTGCTCCCCCCTGCCCGTGCGACTCGTGGCCCGCTGGGCGGCGCGCGGGCGTGGCGCGGTGGCGCTCATCGCGCTGTCCCGCGCCGCCAAGGAGGCCCCGGCCCGCGCCCTGGCCCTGCTGGTGCTGGTGGTGACCCTGGCCGGCGCGGTCTTCGGCGGGCTCGTCGTCGGCACCCTCGCCGACGGACGCCGCGCGGCCGCAGCCTGGCAGTCCGGCGCCGACGCCGCGTACCTCGGCGCGGCCCACCATCCCGACGTCGCCGGACGGCTCGCCCGGGCACACGGCGTCGAGAGCACCGTGCGGGTGCGGCAGCTGCGGGTCGACCCGACGAGCGCGACCAGCGGCGAACGCCACGGCATCGGCAGCCTCCTCGGCGTCGAACGACGGCCCGGACGCCGCGACCCGCCCGCACGCCGAACCGTGATGAGCGCCACGCCTGTTCGGCGTGGGTACTGGTGTGCGGCGTGTTTCCGCTGGGCAGTCAAAGGCTGACCCGGGAGCGAGCCGCTGCCCGGGAAGCAAGCCGTGGCCGTGGGGAGTGGGACGTGCGGGTCTGCGTGATCGGGGCGGGGCTGTCGGGGCTCGCGGTGGCACATGCCCTGAAGGAGGCCGGTACCGATTTCGTCTGCCTGGAGAAGTCGCCCGGCGTCGGAGGCATCTGGCGCCGGCCGCAGGCGGGGGAGCGTGGCCCCGGCTACCTCTCCCTCCACCTCAACACGGCCAAGCAGCTGACGGGTTACCGCGACTTCCCGATGCCGTCCTCGTATCCGCTCTACCCCAGCCACCGCGACATGGCCGCCTATCTGCGGTCGTTCGCCGAGTGGGCGGGCGTGCTGGACCATGTGGAGCTGCGCACGGAGGTGGTCTCCGCCGACCAGGAGGCCGACGGCACCTGGACGGTGGTGAGCAGGGACGCCGACGGTGCCGTGGCGGCCCGGCGCTTCGAGCATGTGATCGTCGCCTCCGGGCACCACACGGAGCCGTCGCTGCCCGATCCGCTCCCGGCCGGCTCGGAAGGGTTCACCGGCCGCGTCCTGCACTCCCTCGACTACCGCGACGGCAGCGACTTCACCGGCCGCCGCGTGATCGTGGTGGGCCTGGGCGCCTCCGCGGTGGACATCGCCGCCGACCTCTCCCGCCACGCCGAGCAGACCTATCTGTCCGTGCGCCGCGGGCTGCACGTCGTGCCCAAGCAGCTCTTCGGCATGTCCCTGGACGAGATCGCCGACACCACGTGGTGGAACGAGATGACCCTGGCCCAGAAGCGCCGCTTCGTGGAGCAGGCGCTGCTGGTCGCCCGCGGCCGGCTGTCGGACTACGGGCTGCCCGAGCCGGACCACCCGATCTTCTCCTCCGCCGTGACGATCTCCGACGAGATCCTCAGCCGCATCCGGCACGGCCGGGTGACACCGAAACCGGCCGTGGAGTCCTTCGACGGCGGCCGGGTGGTCTTCACCGACGGCACCTCCGTGGAGGCGGACGCGGTGGTGTACTGCACCGGCTACCGGATGGCGTACCCGTTCCTGCCCGCCGGCTGCCCGGCCGCCCCGGACGGCCCCGTCGAGCTGTACCGGCGGGTCGTGGCACCGGACCGGCCCGGCCTGTACTTCGTCGGCCTGGTCCGCCCCGTGGGCGCGATCACCCGGCTGGTGGAGGCGCAGGCGCAGTGGGTGACCCGGATCGTGCGCGGCGAGGTCGTGCTGCCCTCGCCGCAGGATATGCGCGAGGAGATCGCCGCGTACCACGCCTCCATAGCCGAGCGGTACGGCCTCACCCAGGGCGCCTCCATCCAGGTCGATGTGGGCCCGTACCTGGGGGAGTTGCGCGAGGTGCTGAGCGTCTAGACGCGGCGTGGCGGAGCCCGTCCAACGGAGGCATGGGGAGTCCGTCCTTCGGGACGGCACCGGGGCGGACGTCGTGCCGTCGTGGTGCCATGAGCATCGATGTCCGCCCGGCCACGGTCTTCGAGGACGTGCGTGCCGTGCTCGGCCCGAAGTCACCGACGGCCAACGTCTGCTGGTGCCTGGGCTACCGCATCCCGTCCAAGCTCAACAACGAGCTGAGCGGGCCCGCCCGCGGCGAGTACGTACGGCAGCTGTGCGCGGCGCAGCCTCCGCCCGGGGTCCTCGCCTACGACGGCGAAGAGCCGGTCGGCTGGGCGGCGGTGGCCCGCGTGCCGCGACCTCCTTCGCCCGCAACCGCAAGATCCCGCACCTCGACGACCTGCCGGTGTGGTCCCTGTGGTGCATCCGCGTCCGCCCCGGGCACCGCAAGCAGGGCATCTCCCATGCGCTGATCGCCGGTGCGGTCGGGTTCGCCCGCAGCCACGGCGCCCCGGTGGTCGAGGAGTATCCGCTCGACAACGGCGACGCGAAGGTCGATCTGACGATGGCGTACGCCGGGCTCCGCAAGAACTTCGAGCGGGCCGGCTTCGTCCACGCCGCCGACACCACCTCCGTGCTCGCCGGTCACCCCAGGATCCTGAGCTTGTTATTGATCAGAAACTCATGGGGTTCTCGTCCAGGACGTAGCGGACGTGCGGGCCGCCGAAG
>NZ_BAAAIZ010000008.1:147290-207821 GCF_039526425.1 Streptomyces thermospinosisporus | reverse complement strand
CCGCCTCGGGGGCGGAGGCGCCGGAAGCCTCGCCCGCCTTCTCCTTCTCGGCGGCCGGTGCCGCCGAGGTCTTCGGGTCGTTGTCGCCGTGACCGTGGTTCTCCACCGTCGACTTGGCGGTGCCCTCCTTGATCTGCCGCTCGGTCGGCGCGGAGGCGGCCGGCGCGGGCGCCTTCTTCGGCGCGTCACCGGAGCCGGCCGCGGAGCTGCCGCCGCCGAAGGTGACGTCCGAGCAGGAGTAGAACGCCTCCGGGCTGTCCGAGCGCTGCCAGATCGCATACAGCAGCTGCTTGCCGGACCGCTCCGGGAGGGTG
Organism: Streptomyces thermospinosisporus; assembly: GCF_039526425.1. Classification (NCBI taxonomy): domain Bacteria; kingdom Bacillati; phylum Actinomycetota; class Actinomycetes; order Kitasatosporales; family Streptomycetaceae; genus Streptomyces; species Streptomyces thermospinosisporus. The sequence continues at coordinate 207,507 of NZ_BAAAIZ010000008.1, read as the reverse complement.
CCGCTGAAGGTGTAGAAGCCGCCGGAGGCGGCCGGGTCGGTGGCCGTCGCCACCGGGTTCGCCAGGTCCAGGTCGTCCCAGGACAGCGGCTTGGCCGGGTCGTAGCCCGGCTTGGTGATGTACACCTTGAAGGTGCCCTTGTGCGGGGCCGTCACCCGGTACTTGAAGGTGTACGAACCGGCGCTCACGCTGGTCGCCGGCCAGTCCGCGCGGGCCAGGTCGAGGCCCTTGAACTCATCGTTGTCGGCGCTGCACAGCTTGCCGTCCGGGATCAGCTCCTGGTGGCGCCCGCCCGCGTCGCCGATGCGGATGCCGTTCCAGTCGTAGAGCGCCTGGGTGCCGCCCGCCTCGACGGCCGCCTTGCACGCCGCCGACTTCGGGCTCTCCGGGCCCTCGGCGTAGCACTGCGAGACCCGGCTGACCGGGTCGCCCATCGAGCCGTGCGCGGACGCCGGTGCGGCGGACAGGGCGGTCAGGGCGAGCGGGACGAGACCGGCAGCGGCGACGGCGGCCTTGCGGCGTGCGGGCATGGGGGAAGCAACTCCTCGAAACGATCACTGACGGTGGGGAGCCCGTGCGGGACGGGGGCGTCCCGCAGGGGCGGAACCCGTGAACGGATCCCGTGGGGGTGCATCAGAAGCTAGCCCCGGAAAGCCGGGAAATCGCCTGGCCAAGGCCCTGATCGGGAATCCTTATGGCCGCGTTAAGGGAGTGCTCAGGCTCAGATCAGACAGCTACGGTGCGCACACGAAGGACCACGCGGAACCCCCCGCGGTGGCCGGGGGGTTCAGCCCTCGGGCCACCAGGTGCGGGCGATGTCCCGGCGGATCTCCGGGCGGCCCGAGGGGTGCTCCTCGGCCTCCTCGCGGACCCGGCGGGAGTCGGTCTTCTTCAGGATCTTCTTCAGGGGCTTGTGCACGGTGACACGGCGCATGGCTGCCTCCTCCAGGTCCTCCCGACTTCCGTGTGGTGTTCTCACGGAGGTGGACCTTTCGGGCGAGAGTTCCTCATCGGTCCCGGTCTGTCTGTGGCCCCGGTCACGAGGGGACTGTCAGTGGCAGGTGTCACTCTGGGCCGCATGACCTACGACAGCGCCTACGACTGGGACGCCGCGGCCGCCGCCTTCGACGAGGAGCCGGACCACGGGCTGCGCGATCCGCGGGTGCGCGCCGCCTGGGCCGGCCGGCTGCGCGACTGGCTGCCCGCGGCCCCCGCCGACGTCCTCGACCTCGGCTGCGGCACCGGAAGCCTGTCGCTGCTCGCCGCCGAGCAGGGGCACCGGGTGACGGGTGTCGACCGGTCGCGGGCCATGGTGACGCTGGCCCGGGAGAAGCTCGCCGGGCGCGACGCGGTGTTCCTGTGCGGCGACGCGGCGGCGCCGCCGGTCGGCGAGCAGCGCTTCGACGCCGTCCTCGTCCGCCATGTGCTGTGGACGCTGCCGGACCCCGGCCGGGTGCTGCGGCACTGGCGGGGGCTGCTGCGGCCGGGCGGACGGCTCGTGCTGGTCGAGGGAGTGTGGGGCACGGTGAGCCCGGTCGGCATACCGGCGGACCGGCTCACCGCGCTGCTCGCACCGCTCGGCGGACAGGTCTGCCTGGAGCGGCTGTCCGGCGACCCGGCGCTGTGGGGGAGGGAGGTGGACGACGAGCGCTACGCGGTGGTGGCGTTGTCGGGCTGAGGGCGGGCCGCCTGGCGGACGCCGGAGCTGAGCCCCGGTCACCTCGCCGGAGTGAGGCCAGGTCGCCTGGCGGCGCCGGAGTCGAGGCGCGTTCACCCAGGCGGGTGTTGGAGTCGGGGGCCCCGTCACCTCGGCGGGCTCCGGATTCGCGGCCCGCTCGCCCAGGCGGGCGCTGGAGTCGGGACCCCGTCACCCAGGCGGACGCCGGAGCCGAGACCCCGTCCCCGTCAGGCCAGGAGGCTGCCCAGGCCGCCCGCGCGGGCCAGGGACTCCAGGTCGTCGAGGGCGGCCACGGCCGCTGCTGCTGCCGTCGGATCGGACACCTCGAGGCCGCTCGCCGCGAACTCGTCCTCGTCGAGCCGCCGTATGTCCGTGCCGTCCGCCGAGCACCACAGGTCCAGGTCGAGATCCTCCACGACCAGCTCCGGGCCGCAGCGGACGGCCGGGCGGGTGATGTCGCAATAGTGGCCCTTGAGCGTGCCGTCGTGCGCGCGGACCTCCTTCACCGAGTACCAGCGGTCGCGCCAGTAGTACTCGGTGAACACGTCACCGGGCTCGAAACGGACGAAGCCGAAGTCGCGCACGCCGCCGCCCGCCCAGGGGGCGCGCACGGCGATCCGGCTGCCGTCGTCGGACAGCAGCCGCGCCGGGTAACGGATCTTGGTGCGGCCCGCCTTGACCAGGACGACCTCCACGGCGGGCCCTTCGTCAGCCGAGTTCGCGGACATGGCGCACCTCCGTGGCGCAGACCTCGTAGCCCAGCCACTTGTTGACGGCGATCATCGGCTCGTTGCCGGTGTCGTTGCCCGTGAAGGCCTCCGTGCACCCGGCGGCGCGGGCGCGTTGCAGCGAGGCGGTCTTGGCGAGCTTGGCCAGGCCCCGGTCGCGATGGGCGCGGGCGGTGCCGGTCATGGCCGTACCGTACCGGCCGGCACCGTCGGTGTACGCGAGGGTGAAGGCGGCCGGGCGGCCGTCCGCCACGGCGACGGTGGTCAGGCCGAGGTCGAGCAGCGGGTGCCGCCAGGTCGCCTCCAGCCAGGCCTGGTAGTCGGTGAGCGCGGTGTCGACGTCGCCCGGCTCGTCCGAGGCCACCTCCGCGTCCAGCTCGAACACCGGGCGCGGGTCGCCGGCGAAGTCGGCGCCGCTGCGCAGCTCCACACCCGGCGGCGGGTCCTGGAGCGGGGGCACCGTGCCGTTCGCCAGGTCCAGCCGCAGGAAGTAGGCGGAGCGGCTGGGGCGGTAGCCGCGCCGCTCGGCGAAGGCGCGGCCCGCGGGCTCGTCCGGCACCCAGCTGTAGACCTTCCGGACGCCGAGGGCGGCCAGGCGCTCCTCGGCGGTGCGCGCCAGCAGGGTGCCCGCGCCGCGCCCGGTCCGCTCCGGGTGCACATAGATGTTGGCGTTGCCCTGGCCGGGCTCGGAGCTGTCGTGGGCGAGGCTGACCTGGGCAGTGCCGATGATCTCGCCGTCCTCCTCGGCGACGAGCTGGGTGAAGCGGGCCTCCGGGTGCGAGTGCGTCAGGTCGTGCAGCACGGACTCGGGGGTGGACAGCATGAACGGAACGGCTAGGCGGCGGACGCGGGAGAAGCCCTCGGCGTCGGCGCGTACCTCGGGTCGCAGATCGCGCACGATGACAGTCATGACGGCGCACGCTACGAGCAACCGGCCGGGCCGCGCCTCTCATTTTCCGTCCGGTGCGGGAGAATCGGGGCGTGAGCCTGAAGATCCGCATCGACGACAGTGCGCCGCCCTACGAGCAGGTGCGGGCGCAGATCTCCGAGCAGGCGCGGTCCGGAGCGCTGCCGGTGGGCTACCGGCTGCCGACGGTCCGGGGGCTGGCCCAGACGCTCGGCCTCGCGGCCAACACCGTGGCCAAGGCGTACCGGGCGCTGGAGGCGGACGGGGTCATCGAGACGCGGGGGCGCAACGGGACGGTGATCGCCGCCGCGGGCTCGGCGGCCCAGCGGGAGGCGGCGTCGGCCGCCCAGGCGTTCGCCGAGCGGGTGAAGCGGCTGGGGCTGACCGAGGACGAGGCGCTGGCCGCGGTCCGGGACGCCCTGCGCGCGACCTACGGGGAGTAGCCCCTGCGGGCGATCTACGGGGAGTAGCTCCTGCGGGGCGACCTGCGGGGAGCAGCCCCTGCCCAGAGCGCCGGAGCGCCGGAGCGCCGGAGCACCAGAGCACCGGAGTGCCGGGGCGCCGTAGTGCCAAGTGCCGGAGCGGACCCGCCCCGTGCGCTCAGGCCTGGGCGACCTGCTCCGGGGTCCGGGTCACGTCCAGTCCCGCCGACCTCGCCGCCCGCCCGAACGTCACCGCGTCCCGCACCGCCGCCCCGCCCGGGTCGTTGTTGAAGTAGACGTAGACGTCCTCCCCGGAGGTCCAGGTCGTCGCGATGCGGTCCACCCAGGTGTGCAGGGCCTGGCGCCCGTAGCGGGGCCACGGGTGGGCGCGGCCCTGGTGGAAGCGGACGTAGCCCCAGTCGGCGGTGCGCCACAGCGGGGTCGCCGGGCGGGAGAGGATGTCCGCCCAGCACAGCGCCGCCCCCCGGGCCTGAAGGACCTCGCGCACCCGAGGCGTCCACCACGACTCGTGCCGGGGCTCCACCGCGACCCGTGTGGAGCCGGGGAAGCAGCGCAGGCACGCGTCCAGCAGGCCGGGGTCGGCGCGCAGCGTGGGCGGGAGCTGCAGCAGGACCGGGCCGAGCCGGTCGCCCAGCCCGGCGGCGTGGCTCATCAGCCGTCCGACCGGCTCCTCGGGGTCCCGCAGCCGCTTGATGTGGGTGAGGTAGCGGCTCGCCTTGACCGCGACCACGAAGCCCGGCGGGGTGCGCTCCCGCCAGGCCGCGAAGGTCTCCGCGGACGGCAGCCGGTAGAAGGCGTTGTTGATCTCGACGGTGGCGAAGCGCGCCGCGTACTCCTCCAGCCAGAGCCGCATGGGCACCCCCGCCGGGTACAGCACCTCGCGCCAGTCCCGGTACTGCCAGCCCGACGTCCCGACGAACACGGTCATACGACCATCAAACACCCGCCGGTCCACGCGTACAGCCCGGCGGTCCACAGGTACGGCCCGGGCTCTGCAGGTACAGCCCGTGCTCCTACCGCTGATCTTGCGAGAGTGTCCCGGCCTGCAGGCCGGGGGTGAATCGCATCTCTGGCCTGCTCTGACCTCAGCGGTGGGCACGGGTTCGCACTGTCTGTCCGCGCTCACGGCTGGCCGTGCTCAGTCCGGCCGTTTCTGTTGCGCGATGTAGTCCTTGACCAGCTGGAGCGGCGCTCCGCCGCACGAGCCCGCGAAGTACGAGGGGGACCAGAACCGGCCGTGCGTGATCACCCGGTTGACCCGGCCGGTGAGTGCACGACGCCGGATGGTCGGCGTTCGTGGCCATGCTGGAGTACAAGGCCGCCCGGTACGGGCGCACCTTCGTGAAGATCGGCCGGTTCGAGCCGACCTCCCAGGTGTGCTCGCAGTGCGGCGTGAGGGACGCCCCCAAGCCCCTGCACGTCCGTGTGTGGACGTGCGGGGCGTGCGGGGCGGTCCTGGATCGGGACATCAACGCGGCGGTCAACGTCGCCAAGGCGGCCGGACTGGCCGTGACAGCCTGTCGAGCGCAGGTAAGACCGGGACTCGTCCCGGCACCGCGCAGCGAAGCAGGAACCCCCCCAGGAGCTGCCCACAGCGTCGCCGCCGTGGGAGCAGACCGGAATCCCGGGCCTTTAGGTTCGGGAGGATGTCAAAGGTACAGCCCGGCGTCCGTGTCCCCGCGGGGCTCCGGCAGCGCCGCGGGCGAGGTGCCCCGGCGCAGCGCGTAGAGCTCGGCCAGCGTGGCGCCCTCCCGGCCGATGCCGTCCTCGCGGCCCAGCCAGTTCACCGCCTCGCGGCGGGTCAGCGGTCCTACCTCGATCCGGGCCAGGCACCGGCCGGGCCGGACCACCGCGGGGTGCAGCCGCTCCAGGTCCTCGTTGGTGGTGACCCCCACCAGCACATTGCGGCCCTGGCCGAGCAGCCCGTCGGTGAGGTTGAGCAGGCGGGACAGCGCCTGGCCGGCGGTGTGCTTGGCCTCGCCGCGGATCAGCTCGTCGCAGTCCTCCAGCAGCAGCAGGCGCCAGCGGCCCTTGCCCGCCGGGTCGTCCTCGCCGATGGCGATGTCCATCAGATAGCCCACGTCGGAGAAGAGCCGCTCGGGGTCGAGCACACAGTCCACCTGGCACCAGTCCCGCCAGGACCGGGCGAGCGTGCGCAGCGCGGAGGTCTTGCCGGTGCCCGGCGGGCCGTGCAGCAGGAGCAGCCGGCCGGAGATGTCCTCGGGGGTGGTCTTCATCAGGCGGTCCATCGCGTCCGCCACCGGCGCGGTGTAGTTGCCGCGCACCTCCTCCCAGGTGCCCGCCGTGATCTGCCGGGTGGTGCGGTGCGGTCCGCGCCGCGGGGAGACGTACCAGAAGCCCATGGTGACGTTCTCCGGCTGCGGCTCCGGTTCGTCCGCCGCGCCGTCGGTGGCCTCGTCCAGCACCTTCGCGGCCAGCTCCGCGCTGGTCGCCGTGACCGTGACGTCGGCGCCCCGGTTCCAGCGGGAGACCAGCAGTGTCCAGCCGTTCCCCTCGGCCAGGGTGGCGCTGCGGTCGTCGTCCCGGGCGACCCGCAGTACCCGCGCCGACGCCGGCAGCAGGGTCGCGCCGGAGCGGACCCGGTCGATGTTGACGGAGTGCGAGAACGGCTGCTCGCCGGTCGCGAAGCGGCCGAGGAACAGCGCGTCGACGACATCGGCCGGGGAGTCGCTGTCGTCGACGGTGAGCCGGATCGGCAGGGCGTCGTGCGGGTGCGCGGACATGCCGCCATGATCGGGCACGCGGGCCGTGCGTGCACCCGGTTTCCCGGGCACACGCGAAGGGCCGCCCGTTTGCCCGCTCCCGCCGTTCAGGTCAGGGCCCGCGCCACCGCCCGGCGCGCCTGCCGGGCCCGGCGGACCACGGCGTACCCCTTGGTCAGCGCGCGGTCCCGGGCGAAGGTGCGCCCGATCGCCCGCCCCTGGACCAGCCGCTCGAACTCGGCGGTGGTGGTGGTCCGGCGCACCGTCACGCGCCGCAGCGCGTACGGCCCCTGCGCGCGCCGGGCGAGGCCGTTGCCGACGGCGAGCGCCTGGGCGTACCCGGTCTCCCGCACCGCCTCGCGCACCCGGCGGCTGGAGTATCCGTAGGGGTACGCGAAGGAGGCGGGTGCGCGGCCGAGCTGGTCCGAGACGATCTCCTTGCACAGGATCAGCTCGGAGCGCAGAGCCCGGTCACCGAGCTGGTCCAGCTGCGGGTGGGAGTGGCTGTGCCCGCCGATCTCCACGCCCGCGTCCGCCAGTTCACGCACCTGGTCCCAGTCCAGCATGGTGTCCAGGCCGCCGCCGGTGTCGTACGGGCCGCGCAGCCAGCCCGTGGAGACGAACAGGGTGGCCGTGAAGCCGTGCTCGGCGAGCACGGGCAGGGCGTGGCGGTGTACGCCCTCGTAGCCGTCGTCGAAGGTGACAAGGACCGGGCGCGGCGGCAGCGGGCGGCCCGTGCGCCAGCAGGCGGCCAGCTCCGCCGTGGTGACGGGGGTGAGCCGCTGCTCGGCGAGCACTTCCATCTGCTCGGCGAACGCCTGCGGGGAGACGGACAGCGCACGGGTCGCGTCATTGGGGTCGGTGGCGACCGAGTGGTACATGAGGACCGGCACGCGCACGTCATCCATGTGCGTCACCGCCCCCGTCACCGCCGGCCCTGTGGTCCGCGCCCACCCCGTCGGCCTTGCGGTCCGCAGGGGCCTTGCGGTCCGCGCCTGCTCCGCCGGCCCCTTCGATGTCCGCCACGGAGAACGTCACCGCGCCCCGCCGCGCCCGCAGGCTGCCCACCGCATAGCCGGCCGCGGCCGTGAGCACCCCGGCGACGATGGCTCCTGCGCGTCCCGCCCCGCCGGGGCGGCCCAGCAGGGCGTCGCGCAGCCCCCGCGCCACCCCGGCCGGCAGCACGCGGGTGGTGTAGCGGCGCTCGGACTCCAGGCCCTTGTCCGCCCCGACACTGCGCGCCACCAGGGCTTTTGACAGACCCTCGGCATAGGTGCGGGTGCGGAAGTAGCGGAAGTGCTCGCGGGCCCCGGGCACCCGGTGGTGGATCACCGCCCGGTCGTCGATCAGCAGCACGGCGTCCGGGCAGGCGCGGCTGAGCCGGATGCACAGCTCCGTCTCCTCCCCGCCCAGCGGGCGCTTGTCGCCGTCCCGTCCGATGCCGGTGGCGAAGCCGCCCGCATGGTCGAAGGCGCTGCGCCGGAACGAGGCGTTGCCGCCGAGGACGTTGCGCACCCGGACACGGCCGGGCGGCAGGCCCCGGTAGGTGCAGCCCACCACCCAGTCGAACTCCTCGGGGAACCAGTCGGGGCGCCGGCCCGACGCCCAGACCGGTTCGGTGCGCCCGCCGACCGCCATCACCCGCGGATCGGCGTAGGCCTCGGCCAGGTACTTCAGCCAGTCGCGTTCGGCGACGGCGTCGTCGTCCAGGAACGCCACGATCTCGCCGCGGGCGGCGGCGATCCCGGTGTTGCGCCCGGCGGACAGGCCGCGCGGGCCCGCGTTGGCGAGCACCCGCACGACGGTGCCGTCCTGGGGATCCTTGAACTCCTTGCCCAGCCGGTCCAGGAGAGCCGGGTTGTGGTCGACGACCAGCAGCGTCTCCAGGGCCGGCCGTGACTGCGCGCGCACCGAGGCGACCGCCGCGAGGACGTCCTCGAAGCGGTCCTCGGTGTAGGCGCAGATCACGACCGAGATGCCGGGCGTCCCGGGCTCGCTCAAGACACCTTCTCCCGCACCGTCTCCAGCAGCGGCGAGTGGTTGCCGCGGCGGCGCAGCGCACGCCGGTTGGAGCGCTCCTTGAGGATCACCTTGAGCACCCGCAGACCGTCGCGCACGGCGCGCAGATTGCTGGTGCCGTGGATGCGCAGATACTCGTGGCTCGGGATCTCCTGCACCTTCAGGCCCGCCTTGACGACCCGGATGTTCATCAGGGTCTCCACCTCGAAGCCGGTGCAGTCGAGCTCGATCTTGTCCAGGCAGTGCCGCCAGAACGCGTTGTATCCGTAGCAGAGGTCGGTGTAGCGGGCGCCGAACTTCCGGTTGACGATGGCGCAGAGCACCCGGTTGCCGAGCTTGCGGATGAAGGTCATGTCGTCGGTGCCGCCGCCGTTGGCGAACCGGGATCCCTTGGCGAAGTCCGCGCCGGAGACCAGGGCGGAGACATAGCTGACGATCTCGTTGCCGTCGGCCGAGCCGTCGGCGTCGACCATCACGATGATGTCCCCGGTGCAGGCCTGGAAACCGCTGATCAGGGCGTCACCCTTGCCCTTGCCGCGCTGCTCGACCACCTTGACCCCCGGCCACAGCTCGCGGGCCACCTCGACGGTGTTGTCGGTGGAGTTGCCGTCGACCAGCACCACCTCGTGGATCCAGTCGGGCAGCGTCTTGAAGACGTACGGCAGGTTCTCCGCCTCGTTCATGGCCGGTATGACCACGCTGACCGGCGGCGCTATCGCCAGATGCGAGGAGACTGGCCGGTACTTTCCCGAGGTCGGCGGATCATTGTCGTCCTGATCCGTGGCCGCGGGCTGCAGAACTGAGCTCATGAGTCTGGTCCCTCTCGTCCGGTGGACCGCCCGCCCCTGGGCGGCCCGGCTCTTCTTCCGGTTCGAAAGGGGGGTTCTCACCCGTGGCATGACGGCACGGAGCTCCGTGCACGCCGGGTGAGCTGGCAAATCTGGCCGGCTGCGCGGAATGGCAGCCAGCCGCGCGGCACGGCTCGTTCACGGTTGCGATCACGAGCACGGCACCCCCCTACCGCGCCCCGCGCCGGCCCGTCGCGCCCCTGAGCCCTCCCCTGGAGTCACGTACTGACGCACCGGTGCGGGTGAGATGTATGACGGTATTGACGATTGAACCCGTATGGCAAGACCTGGAACGTGCCTCACCTTTTTGATGGTTTGGCCACGGGTCGGGCTTCAATGTGGCTCAGCCGCTCAGAGGGGGTCAAGGTCCGAACGGCCCTACGTCCGGAATTCGTCCGTACTTCAACCGGTGCCGTTCGCGGGTGATCCGCGCCTTACCACAGAATCCGTGAAGAAGTCGCGGAGTTCCTGGAAATAGTCCAGAAGTCTTGGCATGGACACTTCCTGTCAACACGCGTAGTTGCTACGACGGTTGCGGCAGAGATCCTGCTAAAGGGAGGTTCCATGAGACGTTCCCGACTTGTCCTCTTTCTGAGCTCACTCCTCCTCACCGCCGCCACCGCCCTCACCGGGGCCACCACGGCACACGCGTCCCAACTGGCCGCGAACAGCGGCTATGCAGCCCTCGGCGACTCCTACTCCTCCGGTGTCGGAGCCGGCAGCTACATCTCCTCCAGCGGCGACTGCAAGCGGAGCACGAAGGCCTATCCGTACCTCTGGGCCGCCGCCAACTCACCCGCCAGCTTCAACTTCACGGCCTGCTCGGGCGCCCGGACGGGTGATGTTCTCCATGGACAGCTCGGCCCGCTCAGCAGCACCACCGGTCTCGTCTCCATCAGCGTCGGCGGCAACGACGCAGGTTTCGCCGACGTCATGACGACCTGTGTGCTCCAGTCCGACAGCACCTGCCTGTCCCGGATCGCCACCGCGCGGTCCTACGTCGACTCCACGCTCCCCGGCCTGCTCGACAACGTCTACTCGGCCATCCGCAGCAAGGCACCCAACGCCCGGGTCGTCGTCCTCGGCTACCCGCGCTTCTACAAGCTCGGCACCACCTGCGTCGGCCTCTCCGAGACCAAGCGGAAGGCGATCAACGACGGTGCCGACCATCTCAACAACACCATCGCCCAGCGCGCCCGCGCCCACGGCTTCACCTTCGGCGACGTGCGCACCACCTTCACCGGCCACGAGCTGTGCTCCGGCAGCCCCTGGCTGCACAGCGTGAACTGGCTCAACATCGGCGAGTCGTACCACCCCAAGGCGGCCGGCCAGTCCGGCGGCTACCTGCCGGTGCTCAACGGCGCCGCCTGACCCGGACGCGCCCGCCGCTCAGGGCGCGACCACCGAACCGGAAGGAGAAGGGGAGGCCCCGCCCGTCGGGGTCTCCGTCTCGCACGTCACCGAGAACGGCACCTTCTGCGACGTCAGCCGCACCGGATCGCGCACCTCCACACCGATCGCGCTCTGCAGCGTGCCCGTCTCCGAATACGTCGTCACCACCACCGTGTCCCGCTTGGTCCGACCGCCGCCCTCCGGGAACGACAGCGTGCGCCACCCCGTGTCGTCCACCGCGCCGCCCTCGGCCACCCAGCGGTAGCTCACCTCGGCCGGCAGCCGGCCCACCGTGAACGTCGCCGTGAACGACGGGGCCTCGGCGCTCGGCGGCGGACAGATCCCCGAGTACTCGGTGCGCTCCCCGTGCACCGTCACCCGCACCGTCTGCGCCGGCTCACTGGTCCGCTCCGACTCGCTCGGCGTCGGCGAGGTCGGCGGACCCGACGTCCGCGGGTTCTCGCGGCGCTCCTCCTCGTCACCGGTCTGCGCGGGCGTGCTCACCTCGGTACCGGTGCCGGCCTCGCCCCCGCCGCCTCCGTCGCCGCGGTTCAGCAGCCCGTACGTCAGCGCCGCCAGCGCCAGGACCAGCACGGTCACGCCCGCGATCAGGGCGATCCGGGAGCGGCGGGAGTGCTCCGGCTCCTGCCGGGTGACCTGAGTGGTGCCGTCCGGCACACCCGGGCCCGGCATCGGAGGGGTGGCACCGGCACTGCGGTGCGCCTGCGGACCCGTGGGCGGGCCCGGCTGCGGGGCCGCCACCGTCGGGGCGTACGGGTCCGGGCCCGCCGGAGCCGCGTGCGGCGAGCCTCCCTCGCCGATCGCCCGCAGATCCGCCAGCGCCTGACCCGCCGACAGCCGCTCCGCCGGGTCCTTGCGCAGCAGCCCCTCGATCACCGGGGTGAGCGGACCGGCCCGGCGCGGCGGCGGCAGCTCCTCGTCCACGATCGCCCGCAGCGTGCTCAGCGGGGTGTCCTGACGGAACGGCGAATGGCCCTCGACCGCCGCATACAGCAGCACCCCGAGCGACCACAGGTCCGACTCGGGCCCCGGGGTGCGGCCCAGCGCCCGCTCCGGGGCGAGGAACTCCGGCGAGCCGACGACCTCGCCGGTCATGGTCAGCGCGGAGCTGCCCTCGACCATGGCGATGCCGAAGTCGGTGAGCACGATCCGGCCGTCGTTCGCGATCAGCACATTGGCCGGCTTCACATCCCGGTGCAGCACCCCGGCCGAGTGCGCCGCCCGCAGCGCCGCCAGTACCTCCGCGCCGATGTGCGCGGCGCGCTGCGGGGAGAGCGGACCCTCGGCGTCCAGCACCTCGGCGAGGGACAGGCCGCGGATCAGCTCCATGACGATCCACGGACGCCCCTCCTCCGTGGCCACGTCGTACACCGTCACCACATGGCGGTCGGCGATCCGGGCCGCCGCCCACGCCTCCCGCTCCAGCCGGGCGTACATCCGCTCCACGTCGGAAACCGGCAGCCCCGCCGGGGCGCGCACCTCCTTGACGGCGACCTCGCGGTGCAGCACCTCGTCGCGGGCCCGCCAGACCGTGCCCATACCGCCTTCGCCGAGTGGCGACAGCAGGCGGTAACGGCCCGCGATCACCCGCTCCTGGCCCGGTTCTTCGGACACGGCGCCCCCATTTCGCATCCGGGCGAATCTTCCCGTACCTGATGAAAGTAGCTCAGCCGAGAGCGGATGCGGCCCCCCTGAACACCAAACCCGCCCCGAGAGCCACCACGACGAACGCCGAGCCCAGCGGGGCGGCGCGGCGCGCGAAGGCGGCCAGCGGGCTCCTCGCCCAGCGGGGGCGGCGCGCCAGCAGCCGGGCCGCACCGCTGCCCGCCTTCACCACGGCGTACCCGGCGGCGGTGAGGGTGAGGGCCAGTCCCACGCCGTACGCCACGACCAGCAGCAGCCCGAACCAGGCCTGACCGAGCGCGGCGGCCCCGACGAGCACCACGACGGCCGAGGGGGTCGGCACCAGCCCCCCGGCGAAGCCGAGCAGGATGGTGCCGCGCAGGGTGGGAGCGACCGCGTGGGTGTGGGTGCGGCCGCCGTGGGTGTGCGTCAGGGAGTGGGACGGGTGCTCGTGCGCCGCGCCGTGGTCGTGCGGGTGGGAGTGCGGGTGCGCGGGGTCCTCGTGTCCGTGTCCGTGTCCGTGGTCGTCGGGGTGGGCGTGGGTGTGCTCGTGGCCGGGGTGAGGTGCGTCCGGGTGCTCGTGTGTGTGCCCCTGTCCGGGTGCGTGAGAGTGGCCGGGTGAGCCGGGCCGGTTGCGCAGGGCCCGGCGGACCAGGCTCGCGCCCGCCAGGGTGACCAGGACGCCGCTGGCGATGCCGAGCCAGGCGATCACCGAGGGCGCGGCCACCGAGCCGGCCGTCACCAGCAGGCCCAGGGCGACCACGCCGAGGGTGTGCGTGATCGTCACCGAGGCCGCCATGGGCAGCACGTCCCGGAGGCGGGCCCGGCCCCCGCGAGCCGCCGCCGTCGCGGCCATCAGCGTCTTTCCGTGGCCGGGTGCCAGCGCGTGCATCGCGCCGAGGAACACGGCGATCAGCAGGGCGAGGGCGGCGAAGCCCGCGGTGAGATCGTGCCGGGCGACGAGATCGTCGAGGGCGCGGGTCCACCGGTCGGCCCCGCGCGGCAGCACGGAGGATGCGGGAGCCCCGCCGCCCTCCTCGGCCAGCGCGGGCCCGCCGGGACGTACCCGCAGGCTCGCGCTCACGGCGTCGGCGGGGGAGGACAGCAACTCCTCCGGATACCGGGTCAGTTCACGGGACACCGAGTTCTCCGGCACGTCCGAGGCGGTGAGCGTCATCCGGTCGCCGCGCGCCGTGATCTCCCGCCAGCCCGGCCCCGAGGAGGCGCCGGCGCCCCGGAAACCGACCGCCACCGTCTCGCGCTCGGGGAGCGGCGCGGTCAGCCCGCACTCCACCCGCAGGGTGTCCAGCCCGGCCTGCCCCGGCCGGATCCGCGCCCGGCTGCTGGTGACGGTGACCGGCACCTTCCGCCCGTCGACCCGCACTTCGCTGTCCCCGGCGGCCGCCGCGCAGCGCTCCCGCGCCCAGCGGCCGATGCCCAGTCGCTCGACGTCCGGCCCGGCCTGGGTGGCCGGGATCTCGGCCAGGTCCTCCACATGGTGGACGCGGAGTTCGCCGGGTGCGGCCACCAGGCCGTCGTAGCGGTTGACGGTGAAATTGCCGAGTGGGTGCGCGCTCGCCGCCGGGGCCGGGACCAGGACGAGCGCACAGGCGGCGGTGAGCACGGCGGAGCCGGCGGCGAGCGCACGGCGAAGGCTCGAAGGGCGGCTCGAAGGGCGGAGGCTCGAAGGGCGGAGGCTCGAAGGGCGGAGGCTCGAAGGGCGGAGGCTCGAAGGGCGGAGGCTCGAAGGGCGGAGGATCAACGCGCCGCCTCCGGATCCTTGAGGTCCTTCAGGTCCTTTCGGTCTTTCAGATCCTTCAGATCCTTCAGCGCGGCCCGTGCCTCGCGGGCGCCCAGCGGTGAGAAGCCCGGGTTCAGCTCCAGGGCCGCCTTCAGCGAGGTGCGGGCGGCCGCGTGGTGGCCGGTGGCGCGCTCGATCATGCCGCGGTGGTAGAGGAGGACGGCGTTGCGGTACCCGGTCGCCGTGGCCCGGCGGGCGTGGGCGAGGGCCTCCTTGTCGCGGCCGTTGACATGCAGCGCCCAGGCGAGCGCGTCCTCCGTGTGCACGGTGCGGCGGCGCTCCCACTCCGCTCGGGCCGCGCGCAGCGCCTGGGCGGGGTCCCCGTGATCGGCGAGGGCCAGCGCGGTGTCCAGGTCGGCGTTGACCCCGCCGGCCCGGGCGAGCGAGGTCCAGGCCTCGACCAGGGCGTACTGGTCCCGTGCCTTGGCCCGGTCGCCGTCGCCGCCCCGGGCCTCGTACAGCTCGCCGAGGGCCACCAGCGGCCCCGGCAGCGGGGAGCGGGCGACGACCTGCTCCAGCGTTTTGATCGCCCCGGCGCGGTCGCCGCTCGCCGCCTGGGCGCGGGCGCGCCCCTCCAACGCGGGCAGATAGCCGTCGTCGGCGGCGAGCGCCCGCCCGTAGTGCCGCAGCGCGGCCTTGTAGTCGCCCTGGTTCCAGGCCAGTTGACCGAGGGACGTCGCCACGTACGCCACGTCCGCGGGCGAGGACGCCGGCTTCAGCGCCTGCTGCAGCACCCGGCGCGCGATGCCCGCGTCGCCGCGCAGCTCCTGCACATACGCGTACCGGGTGAACACCGGGACCCCCGGCCTGCGGTCGTCGGCGATGTCGGCCGCCTCGGCGGCGTCCTCGTACCGGCCGAGCTCGACCAGCGCGTCGATCCGGGTGCACAGCGCGCGTTCGCTGTAGGGGTTCCGCTTCAGGGCCTGCTCCGCGTGCTTCAGCGCCCCGGGGAAGTCGTGCCGCGCGGCGGCCAGCGCGGCGCGTGCGCTGAGCGCCTGGTCGTTGCCGGGTGACACGGCGAGGGAGCGCTTGACCGCCCGTTCCGCCTGGGGGTAGCGCGAGGGGTCGCCCTTGACCCGCGCCTGCTCGACGTAGGCGAGTCCCAGGGTCGCCCATCCGCTGAAGTCCCGCGGCTGGGCCCGCAGATGGGCCTGCAGGGAACGGATGCCCGCGTCGAGATCACCGGTGAGCGCACTGGGGGCGAAGGCACCGGCGGGAGCGGCGTCGGACCCGGCCGGGGCGTCCTGGCGAGCGCCGCCGACCGCCACGGCTCCTGCGGTCATGGCGACGGCCAGCAGCGCGGCGCACGAGGCGAGATGCAGGCCGCGGGAGCGCCGCGCGCCGGCGGCGAACCGGCGGAGGGCGCCGATGCGAGCCGCCCGGGGAGTGGAGTCGGCGGCGGGTGCGTCTGCCGAGCCGGTCACCGGGCCCTCGCCCGCCGGCGGGTGGGCGGTGTCGGGGACGGACGGCCCGGTGGGCTCGTCCTTCTCCTGAGCGCTGTCCGTCGTGCGCGGAGGCATGCCCTCTCCTCGTTCGGTGTGCGGTCGCTGGGGCGTGGGGGTGTGTGACGTCGAGTGCGGGTGTGTCGTGCGTGGGGCTGGGTCGGTTGTGGGATGTGGGGGGGTGTGGGGCACGGCCCGTGCCGTGGGGGATGAGTGGGGAACGGGCCGTGCCGGTCGGGGACGGGTGCTCACCCGCGGGGTAGTACGTCCGTCCGCGGGTGGGTGCTCACCCGCGGGGTAGTACGTCCGTCCGCAGGTGAGTGCTCACCCGAGGGCCGGTCAGTACGCCCGGCCGCGCATCCGGCGCCACCATGCGAGGGCCAGGCCGATCAGCAGGATGCCGCCGGCTCCCGCGCCCGCGGACGCGGCGATCAGCGTGGTGTTGCCGGAGCCCTCGGCCGCGGCCGGCCGCAGTGCGTCACCCAGCTGGCTGCGTACGTCGTTGCCGCTCTTCACACCCTCGGCCAGCGGGCCGCGCGACCCCTCCGTGGGGTTGGCCAGATACGGGAAGGACGCGCCGAACTTCTTGTCGTTGGCGTCGACCGCGTCGCCCAGGTCGTTCTTCGCGCCGACCAGTTCGCCCTCGACCACCTGGAGCGCGGCGTCGATCACGTCGTCCGTCAGCCGGCGCCCGTTCGGGAAGCCCGCGTTGTCGCCGTCCAGCACGCCCAGCCGCTTGGGCTTGTCCGTGGGCTCGATCGAGGTGTTGAGGCGCAGCATCTCCGAAGGGGTGACGTGCGGCGGCTGGTTGAGGTCCTTCACGCCCTTCAGGAACACGTCGACCAGGTCGTTGCGCGGCTCCTTCGGCGCGGGGATCTTGTAGATCCCCTCGATGAGCTTCGGCAGCTCCGGGTTGGTCACGTTCTTCAGGAACTGTGCGTCGTCCCGCGGCGTGGAGGCGTTGAAGGTGTCCTTGTCCTTCACCGGGTTGACGACCTCGTTCACCAGCGGGTTGCCCAGGCGCGAGACCTGCTTGAAGTGACCCTTGGCGTTCTTGCGCTGCGTGGTCGACCAGATGCCGACGACCGGCTGCTCGTGCGACTCGGTGATGTGGCTGGTGGGCACCTGGAGGGCGATCGAGTTGACGTTGTAGCCCTTGAGGGTGTCGTTGCCGACCTCGGAGAGATTGCCTCCGTACAGCAGGTCGAAGACGCGCAGGTCCAGGAAGAACGGGTCGTCGGCCTGCCCGGCGAACGTCGTCACGCCGCCCGCCAGTTCGTGGATCGCCTCCTTGCGCAGCTTGTCGTAGTCCGGCATCGACGCCTTGCCGACGTTGGACGGCGCCACCGGAACGTCGTCGGCGATCTTGGTCCTGGACTCGGCCTTGAGATGACGCAGCTTGATCATCTCGAGGTCGTAGGTCTGCGTGATGTTGAGGTCCGGGTCGTCGAGGCTCTCGACCGGGCCGGTGTTGTAGAGGAACGTCTTGTCGTTCTTGGTGTGCGTCTTGAACGTGTACCGGAAGACGAGGTCTTCCTGCGCGTCCCCGTTCTTGTCGATGCGCAGGTCGTACTGGGCGTCCTCGGCGAAGGTGAAGAAGTTCGGCCCGCCGGCCGGCTCCTCGAAGGGGATCCAGTTCGCGATGATCGTCGTGGTGTCCGGCTTGTCGGGACTGACGAAGGCGTACAGGTCCGTGTTGTCGTACTGCGGGGTGCCCGAGATCAGCGGGGCCTCCCGGTGGCTGGAGGCGGAGGCCGCCCCCGGTTCCAGCGTGGTCACACCGGCGGCTGCGAGCCCCCCGGCGGCCAGCGCACCACTGATCAGGGTCGCGAGGCTCCTGCGTCCCACGCCCGTCCTGGAGTTAGGTGTCATGCGGTCCGTCCTCGGTGCCGACTTGCCTTACACCCCTCGATTCGGAGCCCGGGGCGGGCCGGATTGGTCGAATTTCCCAACGCCTTCTCGCGTGTCCTTCGCGTCGCCCTCTCGCCCGTCCGCGGCGCTGGATCCCCGAGCCGGGAGCTGGGTGGCACGCCCTCTTGCCCGGCTCCCCGCACCTGTCGCCGCGTCAATCCCTGTTTTTCTCCTGCTCGACCCGCGTTTTCGGCCCGCCGATCCGTAAACCCATCCGGAGGCGCGCTCGCCGCGAATGCCTCATGACGTTCGGGTGGCCCGGAGGGGGCCGGAAGAGGGGGGGAGGCCCGTTGGAAGCGGACGAGCTTCTGGTGCGAGTGGCCGGGGGTGACCACAAGGCGTTCGAGGAGCTGTACGGGCTGGTGTCCGGACCGGTGTACGGGCTGGTGCGGCGGGTGGTGCGCGATCCCGCGCAGTCGGAGGAGGTGTCGCAGGAGGTGCTGCTCGAACTCTGGCGTTCGGCCGCGCGGTTCGATCCCGGCCGGGGCAGCGCCCTGACCTGGGTGCTGACTCTGGCCCACCGCCGGGCGGTCGACCGGGTGCGCAGCGCGCGTGCCGCGGGTGAGCGTGAGCAGCGGGAGGCGCGGCGGGCCGAGGGCCCCGCCTTCGACCAGGTGGCCGAGGAGGTCGAGGCGGGGCTGGAGCGCGAATGGGTGCGCCGCTGCCTGAACCGGCTCACCGCGCTGCAGCGCCAGTCGGTCACCCTCGCCTACTACGAGGGGTACACCTACCGGGAGGTCGCCGAACGGCTGCGCCTGCCGCTGGGTACGGTCAAGACGCGGATGCGCGACGGGCTCACCCGCCTCCGCGACTGCCTGGGAGGTGCGGCATGACGCTCTTCGGCCGGCTGCTGGGGCGCGGGGACGTGCACTCCCTCGCCGCTCCCTACGCGCTGGACGCGCTCGACCCCGCCGAGCGCGTCAAGTTCGAGAAGCATCTGAAGTCCTGCGACCGCTGCGCCGCCGAGGTGCGCGATCTGGCCGAGGACACCGTCCGGCTCGCCTGGTCCACGGCCGTGCCCGCACCGGACGCCCTGCGCGAGCGGGTGCTGTCGGCCATCCACAGCATCCCGCAGGAGCCCGCACCGCAGCGCTCCGGATCCGCGCGCGAGGCGCAGCTCCCGCCGTACGTCTGGGGCACCCAGCCCCCGCCCCGCCCGCGGGAGCGGCGGCGCCTTGTGCTGCTGGTGCCGCTGGCGACGGTCACCTCCGCGGCGGCCCTGGTCGTCGCCGCCCTCTTCGGCGTGCAGGCCGAGCGGACCCAGGACCGACTCGACGCCGAGCGGGACCGGGCACGTGAGATCGCCCACGTTCTCTCCGCCCCGGACGCCCGTGCGAGCACCGGACGGGACGAACGGGGACGAACGATCGGAGTGATCGCTTCCGCGTCGGAGGAGAGCGCGATCGTCACCCTGGGCGGCTACGGCGAGCCCCCGGGCGGGCGCGTGCACCAGTTGTGGCTCATGCGCCCGGGCGCGCAACCGCGCTCCCTCGGCCTCTTCGAGGGCGACACGCCCTTGGTGGCGACCGGACTGGAAACCTCCGGGACGTCACTCGCCGTGACCGTCGAACCTGACGGAGGGTCACCGCAACCCACTGCCCGGCCCATTGCACAACTCGCCCTGAAAACAGTCGGATTCGGAGAGTAATCGCCGAGTGTTCGTCAACACCCTTATGGGGAAGGTGAATCCTGTGACCTCGATACCCGAGTGCCGGGATGGGGCGATAGGGTTACCCTGCCCGGGCCGGGTGGAATCGTACGGGTGGGGAGTGACATGGAACAGATAACAGTGCGCAGCAGGGCCAGGGTCCCTGCGATCACCTGCGGGAGCGGTGCGAGCAGTTCGCGCCTGGACCGGCATCTGTCGGTGCTGGCGGGACCCGCCGTGCCGCAGCGCGACACGGCCGAGGCGACCACGCTGATGCGTGAGCTGACCGCGCGTGACCGCGGCGCCCGGGGTGCCCGCGCCCGTGCCAGCCGGGTCTCGCTTTTCGCCCCTCTGCGCCGTCTGCGCCGCACCCTGTTCGGCGGCCACTGACCCGCACATCACCGCACGCCGGCGCCCCCGGTCCCACCCGGCAGCACACCGGGGGCCCGCCGGAAACTCTCCAGGACCTCACCGCTGCCCGTGCGCGTACTGCCGTACGGCCAGCGGCACGAACACCACGAGCAGGACCGCGCACCAGCCCAGCGACCCCGCCACGGGATGCGCCACCGGCCAGGCCGCGCCCTCGGGCACCCGGGCGTTCCCGAACAGCTCGCGCGCCGCACTCGCGACCGCGCTGATCGGGTTCCACTCGGCCACCGTGCGCAGCCCGCCCGGCAGACCGCCGGTGGGGATGTACGCACTGGACAGCAGCGGCAGCAGGAAGGTCGCACCGCCCAGCTGACCGGCCGCCTCCTCGTTCCGGGTGAGCAGTCCGAGGTAGATGCCCACCCACACGCAGGCGAACCGGAACAGCAGCACCAGCGCCACGGCCCCCGCCGCGCCGAGCACGCTCCCCTCCACCCGCCAGCCCACCGCGAGCCCCACCAGCAGGAACGGAACCATGCCGGCGGCGGTCACCGCCAGATCCGCCACCGCCTGCCCCACCGGCACCGCGGCCCGGCTCACCGGCAGGGTGCGGAACCGGTCCGTCACCCCGCGGTGGACGTCCTGAGCCGACTGGAACATCCCCGTCATCACCCCGCCCGCCGCGGTCGCCACCAGCAGCCCCGGCACCAGGAACGAGCGGTAGGCCTCGCCCGGTGTCGCCAGTGCGCTGCCGAAGACATAGCCGAAGAACAGCAGCATGCTGACCGGCATCGTCTGGGTGAGGATCAGCAGCCCCGGGTTGTGCCGGATCCGCCGCAGCTGCCGGCCGAGCATCGCGCGGCCGTCGTACGCCAACGTGCTCATGCGACACGCTCCTTGTCGTCGTGGAGAGGGCCGGCGGGGAGGTCCGGCTGCCGGGTCGTCAGGCGCAGGAACACGTCGTCGAGGGTCGGCGGTTGCAGGCTCGCGTCCAGCAGCGGGACGCCCGCCGCGTCGAGCGTGCGCACCAGCCGGGGGAGGGTGAGCGTCCGGTCCCTGGTGACCGCGCCGACCGCGTTGCGCTCCCGGTCGAACGACGGCTCGCCGCCGGTGAGCCGGTCCAGGACCCCGGCCGCCGCGGCCAGGGCGTCCGCGTCCGCGACCACCACCTCCGCATACGTCCCCACCTGCTCCTTGAGCCGGGCCGGCGATCCCGTGTGCGCCACCCTGCCCCGGTCCATCAGGGCGATGTCGTCGGCGAGCCGGTCAGCCTCCTCGAGGTACTGGGTGGTGAGCAGCACCGTGGTGCCCTCGCCGGTCAGTTCGCGCACCGCGTCCCAGATGACCGCGCGGCTGGCCGGGTCGAGCCCGGTCGTCGGCTCATCCAGGAACAGCACCTCGGGGCGGCGGATCAGGCTCGCCGCCAGATCGAGCCGGCGTCGCATGCCGCCCGAGTAGCCGGAGGCTGGCCGGTCGGCCGCCGCCGTGAGGCCGAAGCGGTCGAGGAGCCCGGCGGCCCGCGCGGCGGCTCCGCGCACCCGGTGCAGCCGGGCGAACAGCCGCAGGTTCTCGCGGCCCGTGAGGTCCCCGTCGATCGAGGTCTCCTGCCCGGTGACCGAGATCCGGCGCCGCACGGCCGGGGCCTCGCGCACGAGGTCGCAGCCGGCCACCCGAGCCGAGCCGGCGTCCGGCCGGAGCAGTGTGGTCAGCAGCCGCACCGCCGTGGTCTTGCCCGCCCCGTTCGGGCCCAGCACCGCGCAGACCGATCCCGCGGCCACCGCCAGATCCAGCCCGCGCAGGGCACGGACCTCGCCGAAGCGCTTCTCCAGACCCTCACTAAGTACAGTGTACGTAGTAGTCATGCGAGGACCATAGCGCACTACGTACGGTGTACGGAACTAGGATGGAGGCCGAGGTGATGACCGATGGCGGGCCGAGCGGCCGAACCCGAAGTGATCTGGACGCGCCCCGAGCGCACGGGCCGTGGACCGAAGCCCGCCTACACACGGGCCGACATCGCGGCGGCCGCCGTGCGGGTCGCCGACGCCGAGGGGCTGGACGCCGTCTCCATGCGCCGCGTCGCCGCCGAACTGGGCTGCGGCACCATGTCCCTCTACAACTACGTCCCCCGCAAGGAGGACCTGTACGAGCTGATGGTGGACGCGGCGGGCGCCGAGCACGAGCTGTGGGAGCCGTCGGGCGACTGGCGCGCCGACATGCTCCGCGTGGCGCACCAGACCCGGGACCTGATGCACCGCCACCCCTGGCTGCCCCGCCTGATGTCACCGGTCTACGGCTTCAGCCCGCACGCCCTGCGTTTCCTTGAGCACTGCCTGGCCTGCCTGGACCCGCTGCCCGTGTCCTACGGCACCAAGATGGAACTGATCGCGATGCTCAACGGCGTCGTCACCACCTATGTCGCCAACGAGCTCGCCACCGCCGAGCGCACCCGCTCGCTGCCCTGGTCCGAGGAGCAGGAGCACGCGGCCCGCGCCGCCTACCTCCGTGAGCGGATCGGGAGCGGCGAGTACCCCAGGATGGCGGCGGCCTTTGCGGAGAACTCCGGGCCCATCGACCTGGAGGCGGTGTTCGAGCGGGCCCTTCACCGGGTGCTCGACGGGTTCGAGCCGCGGGCCTGAGGACGGGGCTTCCGGTTTCAGATCAGCGCCAGCTGGCCCTCCGGGCCCTCCTCCTGGGTGTCCAGGACGGAGGCGGGACGGCGGGCCGCGGGCGGGGGCGGCAGGACTCCGGCCTTGCGCAGGTCGGTGGCGGTCACCGGGTCGGGGACCGCCAAGGCGGCCTGCTGGGGCCGCAGTTCCGCCAGCAGGGCCAGGACCGTGATCAGCTCCAGGAGCTCCGAGGTCCAGGTCTGCGGCCAGGCCGGCGGGCGGATCGCGGCCAGGGTGCCCGGTTCGGCCGGGGCCGTGCGGGCGGTGAACCACTGTTCCAGGACGCGGATGCCGCCCAGCTCGAAGTCCCAGGCCGCCGCCGGCACCGGCGCGATGCGGCCCTCGTCGAGGTGCAGGCTCTCCTCGTCCCGGTCGTAGTGCAGGGTCAGCGGACGGGACGGCAGCGGTGCGCGGACGTACGGGCGGCGCCCGCCGGGAAGCTTCGGGCGCTCCCCGTCGCGCCGCATCAGCCACAGCATCCGGCGGCCGACCGCCACACCCCGCGCCCAGGCCTCCGCGTCCCCGGTGAGCGGCACGGCGAGCCCGCCGGGCGCCGGGCGGGCCACGGCCAGGGTCCAGGCGAGGACGTCGAGCGGGCTGATCTGTTGGCCGTGACGGTCGGTGAGGTGGGCGAGCAGGCCGGGGGCGAGATTGGGCTCCAGGCCGCCGGGCCGCCGGTACAGGGGGCGGACGCGGCCGGGGCGGAGCAAGGGGAGGAGGGAAGTGGCGACCAGGGGAGGGCCCCAGTCGGCTCCGGCGTCGGCCGGGGTGCGTCCGGCGCCGGTCTCCAGCAGGAAGACCTGGTGGGCGTCGGCCACCCGCCACAGCTCCGGGCGGGCCGCGTCTATCAGCCGGTGGTCGGGGATCAGCCACTGCTCGTCGAACGGGGCGTACAGGACGCGGACCGGATCCGGGCACGGGCCCGCGGCGCGGGCCAGGCGCTCCGTGCCGCCGCCCGAGCCCGGCAGCCGGCCGACCGCCGTGTGCAGGGTGCGTGCGCGGGTCGGCTGGAGAAGTGCCTCGCGGTCGGGTCCCTCGGCCTCGACCAGCGCCGCCCAACGGGCCTTCAGGGACGCCGCGTCGGGGCCCGCCGGCCAGGCCCGGCCGAGCCGGGGCGGTGCGACGGACCACGGCATCAGATCCGCCAGCAGCGGAGCGTCGTCGTGCGTCACGCAGGGCATCGTACGACCTGGCACCGACGGCCGGGTCAGGTGGCGTCCAGGGTGACCGTGAAGGAGAAGCGGTCGCCCCGGTAGTTGATGACGGCCACGTCCAGCGGGCGTCCGTCGGTGTCGTAGGTGATGCCGGTGTAGTGCAGGATCGGGCTCAGCAGCGGAACCTCCAGCAGCCGGGCGGTCTCCGGGTCCGCGAGCCGTGCCTCCACGGTGTCGGTGATGCGGCTGATGTCCACCCCGACGACGTCCCTCAGCACCTTGGTCATGGGCCAGCGCACCAGATCGTCCAGGTCGATGCGTTCGGCCAGTTCGGGGCGGACGTAGTTGCGGGCGTGGTTGGTGGGCTCCCCGGTCTTCTCGTCGCTGCGCAGCCGGTGGTACGTCGCCACCTCGGTCAGGTCCGGGAAGTGCTCGGCGAGTTCCGCCGGCACCGGGGCGGGGCCGTGCTCCAGCAGCTCGGTGGTCATCCCGGACTGCTGGGCCACGATGGCGTCCACCGAGCCCAGCAGCCGCACCGGGGAGCCCCTGCGTGCGTCGGGCTCGATGAACGTGCCCCGCCGCCGGTGCCGGGAGATCAGCCCCTCGTCCTCCAGCTCCTTCAGCGCCTGCCGCATGGTCAGCACGCTCACGCCGTAGTGCCCTGCCAGCTGCTCCTCGGTGGGCAGCCGCAGCGGGTCCTGCGGCGAGCGGCCGAGGATCGAGGCGCGCAGTGATTGCGACACCTGATACCAGAGCGGCAGCTTGCGGTTCAGGACGATCGAATCCGGAGCGAAGGAGGTCACGGGCTATCCGTACCGGTCGGGAACGCTCAGTGCAATCGGTGGACGGAAGAGGCGTGCGGCATCACTGCTCCCTGAAGTGACGTTCGAAGCCTTCCCAGACGGCGTCGTACCGCTCCTGCACGTGCTCCGCGCGCGCCGCCTGCGGCGTCAGGATCACCGGCCAGCGCGTCTCGAACATGAACGCCAGGCCGTCGTCGATCTTCTGCGGCTTCAGCTCCGCGTTGCTCGCCCGCTCGAAGGTCTCCCGGTCCGGGCCGTGCGCCGACATCGTGTTGTGCAGCGAGCCGCCGCCCGGCACGAAGCCCTCGGCCTTCGCGTCGTAGGCACCCTCGATCAGGCCCATGTACTCGCTCATCACGTTCCGGTGGAAGTACGGCGGCCGGAACGTGTCCTCGCCCACCAGCCAGCGCGGAGCGAACACCACGAAGTCCACCCCGGCCAGCCCCGGGGTGTCGCTCGGCGAGGTCAGCACCGTGAAGATCGACGGGTCCGGGTGGTCGTAGGAGATGGTTCCCAGCACATTGAAACGGCGCAGGTCATAGACGTACGGCACATAGTTGCCGTGCCAGGCGACCACATCCAGCGGGGAGTGGCCGTAGGTCGCCGACCACAGGTTGCCGCAGAACTTGTTCACCACCTCCACCGGGCCCTCGACGTCCTCGTACGCCGCGACCGGCGCCTGGAAGTCCCGTGCGTTCGCCAGCCCGTTGGCGCCGATCGGGCCGAGGTCGGGCAGGCGGAAGGCGGCGCCGTAGTTCTCGCAGACGTAGCCACGGGCCGTGCTGTCCAGCAGCTCGACGCGGAAGCGGACGCCGCGGGGGATCAGCGCGATGTGCCCCGGCTCGGCGTGCAGCAGCCCGAACTCGGTGCGCAGCAGCAGCCCGCCGCGCTCCGGGACGATCAGCAGCTCGCCGTCCGCGTTGCTGAAGACGCGCTTCATGGAGGCGTTGGCGTGATACAGGTGCACGGCCATGCCGGTGCGCTGGGTGACGTCGCCGTTGCCGCCCAGGGTCCACAGGCCGGCCAGGAAGTCCGTGCCCGGTCCGGGCTCGGGCAGCGGGTCCCAGCGCAGCCGGTTCGGGTCAGGCGCGGTCTGGTTGAACGGGGCGGCACGCAGCGTGCCGTTGCCGGTGCGGGTGAACGCCGGGTGGGCGGCCGACGGGCGGATCCGGTACAGCCAGGAGCGGCGGTTGACGGCCCGCGGCTCGGTGAAGGCCGTACCGCTCAGCTGCTCCGCGTACAGGCCGAGCGGAGCGCGCTGCGGCGAGTTCCGTCCCACGGGCAGGGCGCCCGGCACGGCCTCCGAGCTGTGCTCGTTGCCGAAGCCGGACAGATAGGTCAGCGCCTCGGCGACCTTGCGCGCCTCGTCGCGCTCCGGCTCGCCCGCCCGGGCGGTGCCCCCATCACTCATCTTCGCTGCTCCCTTGCGGCGCCGATTGATTCCTATGCATCACCGTAGGATTGCGGTTTCCCCGGCGCAAGAGGGCCGCGCGGACCGATGTGCGGAGAGGGGGACGCAGTCCTCTCGGCGGATGACCCGGAACCCGACTCCAGGTGGATCCGCGGGCTCGCACCGCTGTTCTACGCTCCCTGGCATGTCCAGGACGCGGAGCCTGATCGCCGCGCTCGCGGTCTGCGCGGTCACCGTGGCCGGGGCCGCGGGCTGCGCCTCCCGTGACGCCCCGGAGGCGGACGCGGTCTCGCCCTCGCCGGTGGGCAAGCTGCTGGAGGACCGCGACCCGGACGGGCGGCCCTACCGCGAGGTGGACGAGCAGGACGCCCCCGAGGTCCGCGTCGAGGTCACCCCCGACCCCGACGGCGGCTGGGGCGTACGCCTCACCCTGCTCCACTTCCGCTTCTCGCCCCAGGGGGCGCCGAAGCGGGCCGACGCCGGCCGCGGCCTTGCGCACCTCTACGTCGACGACCGCCTCGTCGCCCGGCTGCGCACCGCCGAGCACCATCTGTCCGCCCGGATGCTGCCGCGCGGCACCCATCAGGTCACCGCCCGCCTCTACGCCGACGACGGCTCGGTGTGGGCCGTCGACGGGGAGCCGGTGGAGAGCGCCGCCGATGTCACCGTCTCGGAGCCGGCCCCGGGCCCGGCCGGCACACCGGCGGGGGAGAGCGGAGGGAACGGCACCCTTGCGGGGGAGAGCGGAGGGAACGGCACCCTTGCGGGGGAGAGCGGAGGGAACGGCACCCTTGCGGGGGAGAGCGGAGGGAAGGGCGCTCCGGCGGGGAAGGGCGCCCCGGCGCGGAACGGCGGCGGGAACGGCACCCCGGCCGCGGGCGGAGGGCGAGGTTCACCGGCCGGTGGCGAACAGGCATCATGAGGGCCGTGCCCCATGTGACCTCTCTCCGCCGTGCCCCCGTGCAGCGGCGCAGCGCCGAACGGCTGGCCAGGATCCTGGACGCCTGCGCCGACCTCCTCGACGAGGTCGGCTATGACGACCTGAGCACCCGCGCGGTCGCCCAGCGGGCCGGTGTGCCCATCGGCTCCGTCTACCGCTTCTTCGGCAACAAGCGGCAGATGGCGGACGCCCTGGCCCAGCGCAACCTGGAGCGCTTCACCGCTCGGGTCACCGACCGCCTCAAGGGCGCCGGGGACCGCGGCTGGCGCCCTGTCATGGACGTCGTGATCGACGAGTACCTGGACATGAAGCGCACCGCCCCCGGCTTCTCCCTGGTCGACTTCGGCAACCAGATACCGGTGGGCGCCGAGCGCACCGGGCCCAACCACCGCGTCGCCGACCGCCTCACCGACCTGCTCTCCGCCCACCTCGGCCGCACCGCCGACGAGAACCTGCGCCGCACCGTCCTGATCGCCGTCGAGACCGCCGACGGCCTGGTCCAGCTCGCCTTCCGGCTGTCGCCCGAAGGGGACGAGAAGGTGATCGAGGAGTTGCGGGAGATGCTGCGGGCCTACCTCGCCCGCGTACTGGACTGAGCCGTCCCCGCCCGGCTGCATGACCCTGACCGTTCCAGCCTCAGGGCCCCGGTCGTTCCGGCCGTAGGACCCTGACCGTTCCGGCTGGACCGACCCGCACGGCCCGCAAGCCGGCCGGGTTCGCGCGCCGAAACCCCTCCCCTCCATGCCTACCGGTCGGTATGCTCGGTCCGTCCGAGTGCCGCCGTACCCGGGAGGACCCGTGTCCCGCACCGCTCTGCGCATCTGCCCCCTGTGCGAGGCCACCTGCGGCCTGACGCTCACCATCGAGGACGGCAGGGTCACCCGCGCCCGCGGCGACCGCGAGGACGTGTTCAGCAAGGGCTTCATCTGCCCCAAGGGCGCCGCCTTCCCGGAACTGGACAACGACCCCGACCGGCTGCGCACCCCCCTCGTCCGGGACGGAGGCGAGCTGCGCGAGGCCACCTGGGAGGAGGCGTTCGACGCGGTCGCCGCCGGCCTCCGGCCCGTCGCCGAGCGGTACGGCGCGAACTCCGTGGGCGTGGTCCTCGGCAACCCCAATGTGCACACCATGGCGGGCGCCCTCTACCCGCCCCTGCTGGTCGCCGGGCTCGGCACCCGCAGCCTGTTCACCGCCTCCACCGTCGACCAGATGCCCAAGCACGTCTCCAGCGGGCTGCTCTTCGGCGACGCCAACGCCATCCCCGTGCCCGACCTGGACCGCACCGACCACCTCCTGCTGATCGGCGCCAACCCGCTGGAGTCCAACGGCAGTCTGTGCACCGCCCCGGACTTCCCCGGCCGCCTCAAGGCGCTCAAGGCCCGCGGCGGCACCCTCACCGTCGTCGACCCGCGCCGCACCCGCACCGCCCGCCTCGCCGACCGGCACATCGCGGTCCGCCCCGGCACGGACGCCCTGCTGCTCGCGGCGATGGCGCACACGCTCCTCGACGAGGGGCTCGCCGACCCGGGCCCGCTCACCCCGCACCTGGACGGTCTCGGCGAACTCCGCGACGCCCTGCGGGACTTCACCCCCGAGGCAGCCGCCGCGGCCTGCGACGTCGACGCGGACACCATCCGCACCCTCGCCCGCGAACTCGCCGCCGCCCCCACCGCCGCCGTCTACGGCCGCATCGGCAGCTGCACCGTCCCGCACGGCACCCTCGCCTCCTGGCTGGTCGACGTCCTCAACATCCTCACCGGCAACCTCGACCAACCCGGCGGCGCCCTCTTCCCGCTGTCGGCCACCGACAAGACCCCGCGTCCCGCCGGGCCCGGCCGCGGGTTCGCCCTCGGCCGCTGGCACTCACGCGTCTCCCGCCACCCCGAGGCCAAGTCCGAACTGCCGCTGTCGGCCCTCGCCGAGGAGATCGACACCGTCACCGACGAGGGCGAACCGGTCCGCGCCCTGATCGTGGTCGCCGCCAACCCGGTGCTCTCCGCACCCGACGGCAACCGCCTCGACAAGGCCCTCGGCTCGCTCGACTTCATGGTGAGCGTCGACCCCTACCTCAACGAGACCTCCCGCCACGCCCATGTGGTGCTGCCGCCGCCCCCGCCCTCGCAGAGCCCGCACTACGACTTCGCCTTCAACACCCTCGCCGTCCGCAACCAGGTCCGCTACACCCGTCCCGCCGTCCCCCTGGAGCCCGGCCGCATGGCCGAGACGGAGATCCTGGCCCGGCTGATCCTCGCCGCCACCGGCATGCACGGAACCGACCCGTCCGCCGTGGACGAGATGGTGATCGACCAGACCCTCGGCAAGGCCGTGAACGACCCCGTCTCCCCGGTGCACGGCCGCGACCCGAAGGAACTCGCGGACCTGCTGACCGGCGCCGACGGCCCCGAGCGGCGCCTGGACATGATGCTGCGCCTCGGCCCCTACGGCGACGGCTTCGGTGCCCGCCCCGACGGCCTCCGCCTCGCCCGGCTGCTGGAGCACCCGCACGGCATCGACCTCGGCCCGCTGCGCCCGCGGCTGCCGCAGCCGCTGAAGACCCGCAGCGGCAAGGTGGAGCTGCTGCCCGCACCGATCGCCGCCGACCTGCCCCGGCTGCGCACCGCCCTCCACGAGCGCGCCGAGGGACTCGTCCTCGTCGGCCGCCGCCATCTGCGGTCCAACAACAGCTGGCTGCACAACGTGCCCGCCCTCACCGGCGGCTCCAACCGCTGCACCCTGCACCTGCACCCCGACGACGCCGAGCGCCTCGGCATTGCCGACGGACAGCCGGTGCGGATCACCGGCGCCGGGGGAGCGGTGACCGCGCCCGCCGAGATCACCGACGCGGTGCGCAAGGGCGTGGTGAGCCTCCCGCACGGCTGGGGCCACGACCGCCCCGGCACCCGCCTGCGGCACGCCGCCGGCGACCCCGGAGCCAACGT
The DNA here is from genome assembly GCF_039526425.1 of Streptomyces thermospinosisporus. Lineage (NCBI taxonomy): Bacteria > Bacillati > Actinomycetota > Actinomycetes > Kitasatosporales > Streptomycetaceae > Streptomyces > Streptomyces thermospinosisporus. The sequence goes on along the minus strand of NZ_BAAAIZ010000008.1, from coordinate 178,041 downwards.
CAACCAGCTCCTCGACGGCACCCGGCTGGACCCGCTGTCCGGCAACGCCGTCCTCAACGGCATACCGGTCGAGGTGGCCCCGGCGGCGGCCGAGGCGGCCGAAAAGCTCGAGGCGCTGACCTGAGCAAAGCCGTGACCAGCAGTGTTGCGCTTATTGCTCGCGGTCAACGTCTTGTTGACGCCGTTCAGCCTGGTGGACTGGCCGGCTTCCTGTGAAGCATGGCTCTGTGGAGCGGGGTGATGGGCCTCGCCCCGCCTCCGCTTCGTCATCGGCGCGCAGTCCCTGGTGGCCCGTCAGCCCACGCCGCACGAACAGGACCGCGACTTCGGGCACTTCACCATCGGCGCCTCGCTCGGCCGGCCGGCCGGCCCGATCGCGGCGGGCGGTCTGATCGGCGGTCCCGCCCTGACGCGCACCGGCGCGCCGGCGCTGGCGGCGGCGGGCGCCGGCGCGGCGGTCGCCCTCACCTCGCTGTCGCGCATCGCGCGTGGCCGCCGACGCCCTGCTGACAGGTGGCTGAGAGACCAGTTCCACCGGTCCGCCGTCTCAACAGGCGGACGAGGCGCCGAGATCTCGTCACGTGTCTTCCCCACTCCGGCCACAATCCGTTAGCTTCCGTGACTCAAACGCCCCGTACGACCCGGACGAGGCGTCAGAACCGCGGAGCACCAGCGCCCTAGTGAGCCCCCGGGGGCACCCTCATGACACGCGCCATCTCCCTGCACGACGTGAGCAAGTCCTACACGCGAGGCGTCCGCGTGGTGGAGCACCTCTCCCTCGACATCGCCCCTGGCGAGTTCCTCGTCCTGCTCGGCCCGTCCGGCTGCGGCAAGTCCACCGTGCTGCGGATGATCGCCGGCCTGGAGACCATCGACGAGGGGCATCTCTTCCTCGACGGCGAGCTGAGCAACGATCTGCCCCCGTCCGAGCGGGACATGGCGATGGTGTTCCAGAACTTCGCCCTCTACCCGCGGATGACCAGCCGGGACAACATCAGCTTCCCGCTGCGCATCGAGGCCCCCGGCGAGGACCCGAGCCCGCGCGTGGACGCCACCGCGCGCATGCTGGGCATCGAGGACATCCTCGACCGCTTCCCCGCCCAGCTCTCCGGCGGCGAACGGCAGCGGGTCGCCATGGGCCGGGCCATCGCCCGCCACCCCTCCGCCTTCCTGATGGACGAGCCGCTGTCCAACCTGGACGCCAAGCTCCGCAACCACCTGCGCGCCGAGATCTCCACGCTCACCCGCAAGCTGGGCGTCACCACCGTCTACGTCACCCACGACCAGGCCGAGGCGATGTCCCTCGGCGACCGGGTCGCCGTGCTGCGCGGCGGGGTGCTCCAGCAGGTCGGCAGCCCGCGCACGGTGTACGCGCTGCCGAAGAACGTCTTCGTCGCCGCGTTCATCGGCACCCCGCGCATCAACCTGCTGCGCGGCCTGATCCGCGCCCCGCTCGACGGCGCCATGAGCATCAGCCTCGGCAAGCAGTTCCTGCGGCTGCCCGAACCGCTGTCCCTGGACCACCAGTTGCTGCGGGTCCAGCAGGGCCGCGAGGTCATCGTGGGCCTGCGCTCCGAGGCGGTCCGCATCGCCAAGCCCAGCGCCGCCCGCCCGGGCGAGGTGCCGCTCACCGGGCTGGTGGAGCACCTGGAGTTCCAGGGGCACGAGGTCCTCGTCCACTTCAACACCGGCTCCAGCCCCGCCGTCGTGCCGGAACTGGAGGCCCCGCGCCCGCGGCCCGGCCGCACCGACCGGCGGCGCCGCCGCGACGGCACGGTCCTGGAGCGGCTGCGCGAGCGCGCGGTGGCGCTGCGCTCGTCAGGCGTGGCCACCCTGGAGCGCCCGCCCGAGCCGGAGCCGCCGTCGCCCGCCGCCGAGCCGCGCCTGCCCGGCGATCTGATCGTCCGCACCACCCCCGACATCCGTCTGCAGCACGGCATGCAGGTTCCGCTCCTGGTCGACCTCGCCCATCTGTTCGTCTTCGACCAGCACGGCGAACGCATCTGCCCCAGCCCGTCGCGGCTGCCGGATCTGGAGGAGTGAGGGCGCAGGACCTCTCCGGGCGAGGGCCGATGATGGGGCGGGACCCCGCTCGTCGCCGGTCCCCTCTGGCGCCTGAAAACTAACATCGCTAGTTTGAGTGCCGGACGACGACGGCCCCGCCCCGGAGGAAGCGTGATGAAGGCATACGACGGCATGTTCATCGACGGCGCGTGGCGCCCCGCCGCCGGCCCGGATGTGATCGAGGTGGTGAACCCGGCCGACGAGCAGGTGATCGCCACCGTCCCCGCCGGCACCGCCGAGGACGTCGACGCCGCCGTACGGGCCGCCCGCGCCGCCCTCCCGGCCTGGGCCGCCACACCGCCCGCCGAGCGCGCCGCCCGCCTCGCCGCCCTGCGGGACCGGCTCGAGGCCCGCAGGGACGAGATCGCCGAGACGGTGACCGCCGAACTCGGCGCACCCCTGAAGCTCTCCCAGACCGTGCACGCCGGCGTGCCCATCGCGGTCGCCGGCTCCTACGCCGAGCTGGCCGCCACGTACTCCTTCGAGGAGAAGGCGGGCAACTCCACGATCCTGCACGAACCGGTCGGCGTGGTCGGCGCGATCACGCCCTGGAACTACCCCCTGCACCAGATCGTCGCCAAGGCCGCCCCCGCTCTGGCCGCCGGCTGCACCGTCGTCGTCAAGCCCGCCGAGGACACCCCGCTGGTGGCACGCCTCTTCGCCGAGACCGTGCAGGAGGCCGGGATCCCGGCGGGCGTGGTCAACCTGGTCACCGGACTCGGCCCGGTCGCGGGCCAGGCCCTCGCCGAACACCCCGGCGTCGACCTGCTCTCCTTCACCGGCTCCACCGCCGTCGGCCGCCGCATCGGCGCCATCGCCACCGGCATGGTCAAGAAGGTGGCCCTGGAACTCGGCGGCAAGTCCGCCAACGTCATCCTGCCGAGCGCCGACCTGGCCCGCGCCGTCAACGTCGGCGTCGCCAATGTGATGTCCAACTCCGGCCAGACGTGCAGCGCCTGGACCCGCATGCTGGTCCACCGCGACCACTACGACGAGGCCGTCGAGCTGGCCGCGGCCGCCGCCGCCAAGTACGGCGACCGCATCGGCCCGCTGGTCAGCGCCGCCCAGCAGCAGCGCGTCCGCGGCTACATCGAGAAGGGCATCGCCGAGGGCGCCCGCCTGGTCGCCGGCGGCCCCGAATCCCCGCGCGAGAAGGGCTACTACGTCAGCCCGACCGTCTTCGCCGACGTCACCCCCGAGATGACCATCGCCCAGGAGGAGATCTTCGGCCCCGTCCTGTCCGTCCTGCGCTACGACGACGAGGAGGAGGCTCTGCGCATCGCCAACGGCACCGTCTACGGCCTTGCCGGCGCCGTGTGGGCCGGGAGCGAGGAGGAGGCCGCGGCCTTCGCCCGCCGCATGGAGACCGGCCAGGTCGACATCAACGGCGGCCGCTTCAACCCCCTTGCCCCGTTCGGCGGTTACAAGCAGTCGGGTGTCGGCCGTGAACTCGGCGTGCACGGCCTCACCGAGTACCTCCAGACCAAGTCCCTCCAGTTCTGATCAGTCAGCGTCCTTTCAAGTCCCTCCGTTTCTCAGGGGAGTCACCTCCGCCATGGCTGTCCGTGCCGCCGTCCTGCCCGCCGTCGACGCCCCGCTGGAGATCACCGGCATCGAGCTGGCCGAGCCCGGCCCCGGCCGGGTCCGCGTCCGGCTCGCCGCCGCCGGGGTCTGCCACTCCGACCTGTCCCTGTCCAACGGCACCATGCGGCTGCCGGTCCCGGCCGTCCTCGGCCACGAGGGCGCCGGCACCGTCGTCTCCGTCGGCGAGGGCGTCACCCGTGTCGCGCCCGGCGACGGCGTGGTCCTCAACTGGGCGCCCTCCTGCGGCGCCTGCCCCGCCTGCGCCCGCGGCGAGGTGTGGCTGTGCGCCGACGCCCTCAGCGGCGCCGCCGCGGTGCACGCCCGCCGCGCCGACGACGGCACCGGACTGCATCCCGGCCTGAACGTCGCCGCGTTCGCCGAGGAGACGGTGGTGCCCGCCTCCTGCGTCCTGCCCGCCCCCGAGGGCGTCCCGCTCACCGACGCCGCCCTGCTCGGCTGCGCGGTCCTCACCGGCTACGGCGCCGTCCACCACTCGGCCCGCGTGCAGCCCGGAGAGACGGTCGCCGTGTTCGGCGTCGGGGGAGTGGGGCTCGCCGCCCTCCAGTCCGCGCGCATCGCGGGTGCGTCCAGGATCGTCGCGGTGGACGTCTCCCCGGCGAAGGAGGAGCTGGCAGTGGCGGCCGGTGCCACCGACTTCCTCCTCGCCTCCGACACCACACCCCGCGAGATCCGCGCCCTCACCGGCAAGGAGGGCGTGGACGTGGCCGTCGAGTGCGTCGGCCGCGGGGCCACCATCCGCGCCGCCTGGGAGTCCACCCGCCGCGGCGGCCGCACCACGGTCGTCGGCATCGGCGGCAAGGACCAGCAGGTCACCTTCAACGCCCTGGAGATCTTCCACTGGGGCCGCACCCTGGCCGGCTGCGTCTACGGGAACTCCGACCCGGCGCGCGACCTGCCCGTCCTCGGCGAGCACATCCGCGCCGGCCGCCTCGACCTGGGCGCCCTGGTGACCGAGCGCATCGCCCTGGACGGCATCCCGGCCGCCTTCGAGAACATGCTGGCGGGCAAGGGAGGCCGCGCACTGGTGGTCTTCTGACGGTCCCCGCCGCCACCCCGGCCTGCGCCTCTTCAGGCCGGGGACTCCGGCATGCCCACGGGCCGGAGCCGGTCCGTCCCGCCTCCGGAAAATCGGTCCTGCACAACCCGTTGACGTCCATACCGTCCGGTCAGTACGTTCCCCGGAACCCGGGCCACCGTTTCGCTGTTCCGTCCCCGCACCCTCGGAGCGAGCACGTATGGACACCGCAGACACCGCACCCTCCGCTCAGCCGCTCACCTCCACCACCCCCGCGGCCCCCCACCGCCGCCGGGTCGCCACCGCAGCCGCGCTCGCCTCGGCCGTCGAGTGGTACGACTACTTCGTCTTCGGCATCGCCGCCGCCCTGGTCCTCGGCGACCTGTACTTCCCGGCCGGCAGCTCCGCCGCCGGCGTCCTGGCCGCCTTCGCCACCTTCGCCGTCGGCTTCCTCGCCCGCCCGCTCGGCGGCATCGTCGCCGGACAGCTCGGCGACAAGCGGGGCCGCAAGCCGATGCTGGTCCTCGCGCTCACGCTGATGGGCCTGGCCACCACCGGCATCGGCCTGCTCCCGACCTACGAGACGATCGGCGTCGCCGCCCCCGTCCTGCTGGTCCTGCTGCGCGTCGCCCAGGGCGTCGCGGTCGGCGCCCAGTGGGGCGGAGCCATGCTGCTCGCCACCGAGTACGCCCCCGAGGGCAAGCGCGGCCTCTACGGCAGCGTCGTCCAGCTCGGCGTGCCCATCGGCGTGGTGACGGCCAACACCGTCTTCCTGATCGCCGGCGCTCTCACCAGCGACACCGCCTTCACCGCCTGGGGCTGGCGGGTGCCGTTCCTGATCGGCCTGTTCGTCCTCGCCCTCGCCTGGTACATCCACACCCGCGTCGAGGAGACCCCCGAGTTCCGCGAGGCCGAGCGGGCCCTGGCCGAGAAGGAGAAGGGCGAGCAGGCCTCGCCCCTGCGCACCGTCCTGCGCGGCCACCTGGGCACGGTCCTGCTGGCCGGCGGCTCCTTCGCCGTCAACACCGCGACCTTCTACATCCTGATCACCGGGGTCCTCGACTACACCACCCGCGAACTCGGCATGGACAAGGGGCCGGTGCTCGCCGTCTCGCTCTGCGTCAGCCTCACGCAGCTGGTGCTGATCCCGGTCTCCGCCGCCCTCTCCGACCGCCTCGGCCGCATCCGCATCTACGCCCTCGGCGCCGTCGGCATCGCCCTGTGGGCCGTCCCCATGTTCCTGCTCATCGACACGGCCTCCCTGCTCTGGCTCGCGGTCGGCACCTTCGTCGCCAGCTGCTTCCTGAGCATCATGTACGGCCCCCAGGCGGCCCTGTTCGCCGAGCTGTTCACTCCGGAGATGCGCTACACGGGAGCGTCCCTCGGCTACCAGATGGCAGCGGTCGCGGGCGGCGGCCTGGCCCCCTTCTTGATGGTCCTCCTCCTGGAGGCCACGCACACGTCCATGTCGGTCTCGGCCTACATCATCGCCCTCGCGGTGATAGCCCTCATCAGCATCAAGATCCTGGCAGACCGAGCCCGTTCACGCTGACGCGGATGCCGGGTGCGGGGCCGACCGAGGCCGCGGGGCGACCGGGGGAGTGACGCGGGGGCGCCCCGAAGACTCCGCCGGCCGCAACTCCCCCAGGCGCGGGGAACTGCGCGCCCAGCCACGCCGCACCCCCGCACCCCGCACCCGGCATCCGCCCGAACCCGGCACCCCTCTCTGCCGCTGCTCCTCCCTCAACTCACCCCAGGGCGCATGCCGGCTGGAAGATACGGCGCCCCGAAGACTCCGCCCGCCGCAACTCCCCCAGGGGCGCGGGGAACTGCGCGCCCAGCCACGCCGCACCCCGCACCCCGCACCCGGCATCCGCCCGAACCCGGCACCCCCTGAGCCGCCGCCCCTCCCTCAGCTCACCTGGACCGATCCGGAACTCACCCGGACCCGATCCGCAAGTCACCCGCCTCGATGCCCAGCACCTCCGACAGCACCCGCTCCCCGACCGCCGTGACCTTCACCGCCCGCCCCGACCCGATCCGCACGCACCACCCCGCTCCCAGCGCATGCCGGCACAGCGCCGCCCCCGCCGCACCGGCCAGATGCGGTCGCCGTTCGGTCCAGTCCAGGCACGCCCGCGCCAGCGGCCGCCGCCCGCCCCGCGCCAGCGGAATCCCGACCTGCCCGAACCACTCCACTCCCGCATCCGTCAAGGCGAACCCGGTGTCCTGCCGCAGCAGCCCCCGCCGGGTCATCGCATCCGTCACCGCGATCCCCAGCCGCCCCGCGAGATGGTCGTAACAGGTGCGCCCCCGCGCCATCGCCGACCCGGCACTGGCCTCACGCAGACCGCGGGGCGCCCGCCGGGCCTCCGCCGGCACCTGCGCCGCCAGATCCTCCACCAGCTGGGCGACCCGCGCGTCGGCCAGCCGCACATACCGGTGCCGCCCCTGCCGTTCCTCCGTCAGCAGCCCGCCCGCGACCAGCTTCCCCAGATGCTCGCTCACCGTGGACGCCGCTACCCCCGCGTACCGCGCCAGCTCACCCGCCGTCCAGGCGCGCCCGTCCAGCAGGGCCAGCAGACACGCGGCCCGCGTCTCGTCGGCGAACAGCCCGGCCAGCCGCGCCAGCCCCGCCGCCTGTGGATCCCTCGAGGTCATGCCTCCCAGCATGCGGCAGGCACACTTCGGCGCCCACCGAAAGATGCACCCACCGAAAGATGAACGCACCGAAGCACGCACGCACTCAAACCGGCACGCACTCAAACCGGCACGCACTCAAACCGGCACGCACCGCAAACCGGCACGCACCGCAAACCGGCACGCACCGCAAACCGGCACGCCCGCCCGCCTACGCAGTACCCCGCACCTGCTCGTACTGCCGTGCCAGCCCGTCCAGCAGCGCCGTCAGCCCCGTCTCGAACGCCCGCTCGTCGATCTTCTCCTGCTTCTCGGCGAGCCGATGCGCCTGCTGCAGATGCGGGTAGTCGGCCGGGTCGTAGGCGCTCGCGTCGTCCGGGAAGCCGCCGGCGAAGGACCCCAGGGCGGAGCCCATGATGAAGTACCGCATCAGCGCGCCGATGGAGGTCGCCTGCGCCGGCGGCCACCCCGCCTCCACCATCGCCCCGTACACCGCGTCGGCGAGCCGCAGCGCGGCCGGACGCCGGCCGGGACCCCGGGCGAGCACCGGAACGATGTTGGGGTGGTCGCGCAGCGCGGCCCGGTAGGAGACGGCCCAGTCGTGCAGGGCGGTCCGCCAGTCCCGCCCGTCCTCGAACATCGACAGATCGACCTGCGCGCTCACCGAGTCGGCGACCGCCTCGAGGATCTCGTCCTTGGTGCGGAAGTGGTTGTAGAGCGAGGGCCCGCTGACCCCCAGTTCCGCGGCGAGCCGGCGCGTGGAGACGGCCGCGAGGCCCTCTGCGTCCACGAGCGCACGGGCCGCCTCGACGATCCGGTCGGTGCTGAGGAGGGGCTTGCGCGGTCGGGCCATGGCGCACATAGTAGGGCTGCGGCTGAAAACTAGCAGTGATAATTTAAGGATTGCACGTTCAACTTCTTCTCTGGAGTGAGTGACCCTCATGAACCTGGAGCTCAGCGAGGAGCAGAGCGCCATCCGCCGGCTCGCCCGGGACTTCGTCGAGCGCGAGATCGTGCCCCACGCCGCCGCCTGGGACCGGGCCGAGGAAGTGGACCGCGGCATCGTCAAGAAGCTCGGTGAGCTCGGGTTCCTCGGTCTGACCATCGACGAGGAGTACGGCGGCTCCGGGGGCGACCACCTGGCGTACTGCCTGGTCACCGAGGAGCTGGGCCGGGGCGACTCCTCCGTGCGCGGCATCGTCTCCGTCTCCCTGGGGCTGGTCGCCAAGACCATCGCCGCCTGGGGGAGCGAGGAGCAGAAGCGGCAGTGGCTGCCGGGCCTCACCTCCGGCGAGTACGTCGGCTGCTTCGGCCTCACCGAGCCCGGCACCGGTTCGGACGCCGGCAGCCTCACCACCCGCGCGGTGCGCGACGGCGACGACTATGTCGTCAACGGCACCAAGATGTTCATCACCAACGGCACCTGGGCCGACGTCGTACTGCTCTTCGCCCGCTCCACCGACGCACCCGGCCACAAGGGCATTTCCGCCTTCCTGGTCCCCGCCGACGCCCCCGGACTGACCCGCCGCACCGTCCACGGCAAGCTGGGCCTGCGCGGCCAGGCCACCGCCGAGCTGGTGTTCGAGGACGTCCGGGTGCCCGCCTCCGCGATGCTGGGCGCCGAGGGCAAGGGCTTCTCGGTGGCCATGTCCGCCCTGGCCAAGGGGCGCATGTCGGTCGCGGCCGGCTGCGTCGGCATAGCCCAGGCGGCCCTGGACGCGGCCGTGCGCCACGCGGGCGAGCGCGAGCAGTTCGGCCGGACCATCGCCCACCACCAGCTGGTGCAGGAGCTGATCAGCGACATCGCCGTCGACGTGGACGCCGCCCGGCTGCTGACCTGGCGGGTCGCCGACCTGATCGACCGGGGCCTGCCCTTCGCGGTGGAGTCCTCCAAGGCCAAGCTGTTCGCCTCGGAGGCCGCGGTGCGCGCCGCGAACAACGCCCTTCAGGTGTTCGGCGGTTACGGCTACATCGACGAGTACCCGGCCGGGAAGCTGCTGCGCGACGCCCGGGTGATGACCCTCTACGAGGGCACCAGCCAGATCCAGAAGCTGGTCATCGGCCGCGCCCTGACCGGGGTCTCCGCGTTCTGAACCGGACCGGGACCCCCTCGGCTGCTGGGGCGGGTGCCTCAGTTGCTGAGTACGTCGCCTGAGTATCCGAGCGGATGTGGCGCGGGCCACGTCGGCCGATGCTGTTCCGCATGAGTGACACACCGGTCAAGCAGCAGAGTACGGCCGCCTTCTACGGTCAGGCCGTCGCCTCCTTCGCGATCGCCCTGGGTGCCACCGCGATCGGTATCTTCAATCTCCAGACCGATGCCTGGGTCCGGGCGTTCCTGGGCATCGCGGTCCTGTATCTGGTCACCTCGGCCTTCACCCTGGCCAAGGTCATCCGTGACCGCCAGGAGGCCGGGCAGCTCGTCAACCGGGTCGACCAGGCCAGGCTGGAGAAGCTGCTCGCCGAGCACGACCCGCTGCAGAAGCTCTGAGGCCGCCGAGACTTCGTGATCACGGAGGGTCCGAGATCACGCAGGCTCCGAGGTCGCTAAGCGCTCGCTCACCCTTGCCGGTATGGTGTTGTCCCTGCCAGCGAATGGGGTGAGTGATGAGTACGGCGGAGGAAACGGCCGGTGGCGAGGTGCAGCCGTGGGCCGAGGTCACGCCCGACGCGGCCCGACGGCTGCTGCTCGCCGCCGTGGAGGCGTTCGCGGAACGGGGCTACCACGCCACGACGACCCGGGACATCGCGGGCCGCGCGGGGATGAGCCCGGCAGCGCTCTACATCCACTACAAGACCAAGGAAGAGCTGCTGCACCGCATCAGCAGGATCGGGCACGAGAAGGCCCTGGACATCCTGCGCACGGCGGCCCGCGGCGAGGGCAGCCCGACCGAGCGGCTCGCCGACGCGGTGAGCTCCTTCGTCCGCTGGCACGCCGGCGGGCGCACCACGGCGCGGGTCGTGCAGTACGAGCTGGACTCGCTCGGTCCCGAGGCGCGCGCCGAGATCGTCGGTCTGCGCAAGCAGGTCAACGCCGAGGTGCGCGGCATCATCGAGGACGGCGTGCGCACGGGTGAGTTCGACGTGCCCGACGTCCACGGCACCACGCTCGCGGTGCTCTCGCTCTGCATCGACGTGGCCCGCTGGTTCAATGTGAACGGGCCGCGCACCCCGGAGGAGATCGGCGACCTCTACGCCGACCTCGTACTGCGGATGGTCGGGGCGAAGGACGCCGGCTCCCGGTCGTGAGCCGCGGGCAGACGCATCACAGGTAGTAGCGGGCCACCGACTCGGCCACGCACACCGGCTTGTCGCCGCCCTCGCGCTCCACGGTGAAGGCGGTGGTCACCTGCACGCCGCCCGGCACCTCGTCGACGCCGGTGATCACGGCCGTGGCGCGCAGCCGGGAGCCGACCGGCACGGGGGCGGGGAAGCGCACCTTGTTGGTGCCGTAGTTGACGCCCATCTTCACGCCCTCGACGGAGATCAGCTGGGGCCCGAACAGAGGCAGCAGGGACAGTGTCAGATAGCCGTGGGCGATCGTCGTGCCGAAGGGGCCCGCGGCGGCCTTCTCCGGGTCGACGTGGATCCACTGGTGGTCGCCGGTCGCCTCGGCGAACAGGTCGATCCGCTTCTGGTCGATCTCCAGCCAGTCGGTGTAGCCCAGCTGTTCGCCCACCGCCGCCTTCAGCTCGTCGACGGACGTGAAGATCCTCGGCTCTGCCATGTCCCGGCCTCTCTCTGCGCCTACCTCGGGCTGATGTCTAAGCGACTGCTTAGCATGGTGGGTGTGCGCGGCCCCTGTCAACGGACCGGACGCCGGGAGGGGTGGGTAGGCTTCGAGGGGTGCCCAAGATTCCCGAGAAGATCCACGAGCTCACCGTCGGCCAGCTCTCCGCACGCAGCGGCGCCGCCGTCTCCGCCCTGCACTTCTACGAGTCCAAGGGCCTGATCAAGAGCCGCCGCACCTCCGGCAACCAGCGCCGCTACAGCCGGGACACGCTGCGCCGGGTCGCCTTCATCCGGGCCGCCCAGCGGGTCGGCATCCCGCTCGCCACCATCCGCGAGGCGCTCGCCGAGCTGCCCGAGGAGCGCACCCCCACGCGGGACGACTGGGCCCGGCTCTCCCAGGCGTGGCGCTCCGAACTGGACGAGCGCATCACCCAGCTCAACCGCCTCCGCGACCACCTCACCGACTGCATCGGCTGCGGCTGCCTCTCCCTGGACACCTGCGTCCTCTCCAACCCCGACGACGCCTTCGGCGACCGCCTCACCGGCTCCCGCCTCCTCCCCGAACGCAAACAGCCAACTCGCTGACGCGTCCCTTTCGACCTGAGCAGCGCGTCGCCGCTGGTCCGGTCTGCGGCTGGTGACCGCGACCCCCGCCGGGGGCCGGCGCCGCCCGTGGCCCGGCGGCCGCCTGTCGCCGTCTGGCCCCCCACGGCCGGGCGCCGAAGCTGTCACCATCGGCCGGCCGTAGGCCGGTCACCGGAGTTCGCCTCCGCGTGCTGCTTCGGCTGCTGCCGGTCAGCAGCGCCCTCGCCGCGCGCCCAGCCCGCGGCCGACGCCGCAGCTCCCCGCGCCGCCGCGGGCACCCACGCCCGCCTCGCTGCGGGCTGTCAGGGCCTGTTTTTCGGATCTTGCCGCTTCCGGTGGCGGTGCCCTTGCAGCCGAGCCGAGTGGGGTCTGGTGCGTGCAGCTGCAAGGCGGAGGAGGGCGGCGACGCGTCGGGGGTCCCTCCCGCGCGAGCGCAGCCGAGCGTGGGGGAGTCGCCAACCGACGACAACGCCGCAGACGCGCGTGCCGGACCCCGCGACCGGCGGCAAGATCCGAAGACAGGCCCTAAGCGTCTCGGCGCGGGCGCTCCGGCCTCCCTAGCTGCGGGCAGTCGTGCCGCTGGGGCGATGGGGGTCCCCCGCTCGAGCGGAGTCGAGAGTGGGGGAGGGTGGGCGCAGCGGCACCCTGCAAGCGCGGGCAAGCGCCACCCCACCCCCGGCCGGCACCCGCGCCGGGTGCCCCAATCCGGGCGCAGCCCTGGCACGGGTGCCGCTCACCACGCAAACCGCCGACCGGCGGCCCCCTCACTCGTACTCCGTTCCGCCCTTGCGGGTCAGGTACGCAGGGCTGATCGCCTTGGCTATGGCACGGCCGCCCGTGACGTCGCTGCGGCGTTCGACCGCCGGGCGGATGACGACACCCTCCCGCAGATGCAGCCCGCGCCCGGAGACGGTCTCGCGCCCGGTCGCGATCCGCAGGACCTCGTCGCTGTCGTAGGGGCCCTCGTACAGCCGGGGCACCAACGGCAGCCTGCCCTCCAGCAGCTCGGCCGCGTCCAGCCAGCGCACCTGCCCGTCGATCTCCGCGGACACGTCGAACACGGCGTAGCCCAGGGTGTCGCGCCGCCCGTCCGCGCCGTACGTCAGGTCCTGCACGCCGGCGCCGTACACCTCGCCGAAGATGCCGACGCGCCGCGCGCCCAGCCGGCCGGCCAGCTCCGCCGCCGCCTCGGCGACCCCGTAACCGCGCACCGCGCGCCAGTACAGATTGCGCGGATCCTCCTTCAGCGCCAGCGACTTGGCACCGTAGCCCTTGGAGGAGACGTACACGCGGTCCTCGTCCGCGACATAGGTCAGCAGACAGGCCGAGCCGTGCAGCTTCTCGGTGAGGACGACGGGCTCGCCCGGCGCGAAGATGTCGGGGTAGCGCTGGATGTTCTCGATGTCCACCCAGGGCAGCAGGTCCGGGGCGGGCTCCACCTCGCCGCTCCTGGTGGGCGGCACCGGGGGAACCCACTTGGTGATCCCCAGCCGCTCCGCGAAGTCCGTGCCGTCCTTCGCCGCCTGTTTCAGGTCGACGTCCGCCAGCGCGTTCGGGCGGCACACGATGCCCTGCGACAGCTCACCGCGCAGCCGTACCGCCTTCACCCGGTCGCGGTTCCCGCCCGCCAGCCGTCCGGTCAGCCCCAGCTCCTCGATCAGCTCGGCCGGCAGCACCGCCTGCTCGGGGATGTACACGGCGACGTCACCGGTGCGGTACAGGCCCTTGGCGACGACCGCGCGGTACAGGCCCACCTGGGCCAGCTCGAGCGCGTCGGCGTTGGGATGCTCGTGGATGGTCAGGACTTCGGCGGTGACCCGCAGCGTCGACATCGAGGCCGCTCCTTCGGGTTGTCAGGTGCGTTTCATCGCCCCCGACTGTCCGCAGGAGAAAGGGGTGGAGCGACCGGTTTACCGCTTGCTACGGTCTTCACCCGCGGTCGCGGCCCGCCCGGCGATCGCGGGGGTGCGGCCTGCCCTCCGCACGCCCCGCACCCTTCAGGCCGACACCAGCAAAGTGGTGCGTCGTGCGTTCGCCAGCGCCTCGGCCGTGAGGACCGGCGTCGGCACCAGGATGCCGCAGTCCGTGCACACCGGGCCCGCCGACGGTTCGTGATCCAGGTCGTAGCGCCAGACGAGCCGTTCCCCCCGGCACACGGGGCACGCCGAACCCGGCTCCCGCTCCAGCGCGGCGATCAGCCGCCGCAGCACCTCCGCCAGCGGCTCGCGCGGATGCACCCGGGGGTCGTCGCACCAGGCCACACCGAAGCCGCCCCAGGTCATCCGGTGCCAGTCGTCCACGCTGCCGGGCCTGCGCAGCCCTTCCTGCTTCTCCTTCTTGCGCCGCTCGGCGAACTCCGCCTCATAGGTCAGCCAGACCGCCCGGGCCTCCTCCAGCTCCTCCAGTGCGGCCACGAGCCGCGCTGGGTCCACGGAGCGGTCCTCGGGGTCGAATCCGGCCCGCGCGCACAGATGGTCCCACGTCGCCCTGTGCCCATAAGGAGCGAACCGCTCCAGGCACTTGCGCAGCGAATAACGTCGCAGTGCCAGGTCGCACCGCGGATCGCGGACCTGTCTCGCCAGACTTCGGAAACCGGCCATCGTCCTGCACCTCCGTCACACCTGCACCTGTCGTCCGGTCACTTCGGCGTCGTCGAAGGACGTCGCCGGATAGACGTACCGAAAAGCGAATCGGCTCCATCTGTTTTTCGATGGCCCCCATCGGCGGGCCGCAGGGCTCGCGCGCCAACCCTCTTGCGCCCGGGTTCAGTTGTGGTCCGCAGTACGCGCCGGGCGCACCTCGTGCGCCCCGGCACCCCTGGTCCGGACCGAGAACTCCCGCACTGAGAACTCCCGGCACAGGCCACGGGTTCCTGAAAGCGGGCACCGGTATGCATCGCGGCGGCAGAACGGCGTGGAAAATGCGGTGGGGGNNGCCGCCCCCCACCGCATCGCATTCCCGCCCGGCGCCGCCTCAGCGGTACAGCAGGTACTCCCGCCGCATCCGGCGGAATTCCCGCAGCTCGTCCTGCCAGGCGCCCACCACCTCGTCCACGCCGGCGCCCGAGTCGATCAGGGTGCGCACCAGCGTGGATCCGGTCAGTTTGTCGATCCAGTTGTCCGCGCGCCAGGCGAAGCCGCTCCACACCCGCTTGGCCGAGATCAGCAGGCCGATGCCGGTGCGCACGGGGTCGAACGCCTCGCGGTCGTGCACATGCAGCTGCACGCCCCCGACCGTCTTGCCCTGGAACTTGGAGAAGGTCGGGGTGAAGTACGCCTCACGGAAGCGCACGCCCGCGAGCTCCAGCTCGTTCGCCGCGGCCGCCCACCGCCCGTCGATGCCCTCCGCGCCGAGCAGCTCGAACGGCCGGGTGGTGCCGCGCCCCTCCGAGAGGTTGGTCCCCTCGAACAGGCAGGTCCCCGAGTACACCAGCGCGGTCTCAGGCGTCGGCATGTTCGGGCTCGGCGGCACCCAGGGCAGCCCGGAGGCGTCGTAGAAGTCCGAGCGCCGCCACCCCGACATGCGCACCGTCTCCAGCGGCACCGGGGAGGTGAGGAACTCGTGGTTGAACAGCCGCGCCAGCTCGGCCACCGTCATCCCGTGCGCCTGCGAGACCGGCTGCCGTCCGACGAAGGTGGCGAACTCCTTGTGCAGCACCGGGCCGAGGGCAGCCCGCCCGGTCACCGGGTTGGGCCGGTCCAGGACGACGAACCGCTTCCCGGCGAGCTGCGCCGCCTCCATGCAGTCGTACATCGTCCAGATGTAGGTGTAGAAGCGGGCGCCGACGTCCTGGATGTCGAAGACCACCGTGTCCACGCCGGACGCGGTGAAGATGTCGGCGAGTGGCTGACCGCTCTTCAGGTAGGTGTCGTAGACCGGCAGCCCGGTCGCCGGGTCGTCGTAGCGGCCCTCGGAGCCGCCCGCCTGCGCCGTGCCGCGGAAACCGTGCTCGGGACCGAACACGGCGATCAGGTCGACGCGGTCGTCGGCGTGCATCACGTCGACGATGTGCCGCACGTCGCGGGTGATGCCCGTCGGGTTGGTGACCACCCCGACCCGCTGCCCGTCGAGCAGCGCGTAGCCGTCCGCCGCGAGCCGCTCGAACCCGGTGCGCAGCTTGCGTCCGGAGCCGTGGCCCGGGCCGGGGGCCGCGTACGCCGGTGCCGCGCTCACCGCCGCGGCGGCGGTTGTGGCGGCGAGCAGGTTCCGTCTGGACAGCTTCATGCGGTGACCTCCGTGATCCCGGCAGATGTCATGCCCATGCACGCTAGCGCTCACCCGGGCCCCGCGGAACGAACCTGACCGACCCGCCTGGGATCACCTCTTCCCAGCGACATACCGACCGGTTAGTCTGGCGGCGCGCGTCACCGCCGGGGAAGGCCCGGGCGACCGGGCCGTACAGCGTACGGGCCGTAGGCGGCGGTCGCGCGGAACTCGCTTGGGACGCCGCGTCGAAGGAGACCGATCGTGGAAGCCGTGCAGGGTGCGAAGGTGGTCGTCACGGGGGCCGGGGGCGGCATCGGGGCGGCCCTCGCCCGCCGCTTCGCCGCCCAGGGGGCGCGGGTCGTCGTCAACGACCTGGACGCCGACGGGGCCAAGGCCGTGGCCGAGGAGATCGGCGGCATCGCCCTCCCGGGCGACGCCGCCACCATCGTCACCGAGGCCCGCGACGCCCTCGGCGGCACCGTCGACGTCTACTGCGCCAACGCCGGCGTCGGCGGCGACGGCGGCGACGTCGGCGAGCCGCTCGACGAGCGGGCCTGGGCGCTGTCCTGGGACGTCAATGTGATGGCGCACGTCCGCGCCGCCCACGCCCTGCTGCCCGACTGGCTGGAGCGCGGCAGCGGCCGCTTCGTCTCCACCGTCTCCGCCGCCGGACTGCTCACCATGATCGGCGCCGCCCCCTACAGCGTCACCAAACACGGCGCCTACGCCTTCGCCGAATGGCTGTCGCTGACGTACCGTCACCGCGGCCTGAAGGTGCACGCGATCTGCCCGCAGGGCGTGCGCACCGGCATGCTCGACGCCAGCGGCAGCGCCGGGGACCTGGTGCTCAGGCCGACCGCCATCGAGCCGGACGACGTGGCCGACGCCCTCTTCCGCGGCATCGAGGAGGACCGCTTCCTGATCCTGCCGCACCCCGAGGTCGCCGAGTACTACCGTGCCCGCGCCACCGACCCCGAGCGCTGGCTCGGCGGCATGAACCGCATCCAGCAGCAGTGGGAGGCCACCCGGTGACCGCCTCGCGCTACGCGGCCAAGCCCTGGCTGGACCTCCTCACCGAGGCCCAGCGCGCCCCGATCGCACCGGCCGACTCCCTGGTCCACGCCCTGCGCGCAGCGGTGACGGCCGCACCCGACCGCACCTTCCTCGCCTACTTCGACGGCCGGCTCACCTACCGGGAGACCGACGAGCTCAGCGACTCCGTCGCCGGGCACCTCGCCGAGCGGGGACTGGAGCGCGGCGACCGGGTGGCGATCATGCTGCAGAACTCGCCGCTGTTCGTCCTCGCCCTGCTCGGCGCCTGGAAGGCCGGCGCGACCGTGGTCCCCGTCAACCCCATGTACAAGTCGGGCGAGGTCGGCCATGTCCTGCACGACGCCGGCGTCACGGCGCTGATCTGCGCCGACCGGGCGTGGGAGGAGTATCTGCGCGACACCGCGGCCGGCTCACCGGTGCGGATCGTGCTCACCGGCTGCGAACTGGACTTCCAGAGCCGCGGCGACAGCCGTGTGCTCTCCTTCGAGCGGCTCCCCGAGGCCCCGGACGCCGACGACCTCACCACCGTCGCCCGCCGCGGCCGGCGCGCACCCGGGGACCGCGACCCGGCACCCGGCGACATCGCGCTCATCAGCTACACCTCGGGCACCAGCGGTACCCCCAAGGGCGCCACCAACACCCACGGCAACATCATGTACAACGCCGAACGGCAGCGCACCGGCCTGGGCCTGCCCGAGGCGCCCGTCTACTTCGCGCTCGCGCCGCTGTTCCACATCACCGGCATGGTCTGCCAGCTGGGCGCCTGCCTGAACAGCGCGGGCACCCTCGTCCTGGCGTACCGCTTCGAGGCGGGCGTGGTGCTGGACGCCTTCGCCGAGCACCGCCCGCACTACACCGTCGGCCCCTCCACCGCCTTCATGGCCCTCGCCGCCCACCCCTCGGCGACCCGCGGCCACTTCTCCTCCTTCCAGGTGATCAACTCCGGAGGCGCCCCGCTGCCGCCCGCCCTGGTGGAGAAGTTCCGCGAAGGCTTCGGACCGTACATCCGCAACGGCTACGGGCTCACCGAATGCACCGCACCCTGCGCCTCCGTCCCGCCGCACCTGGAGGCCCCCGTCGACGAGGCCTCCGGGACGCTGGCAGTGGGGCTGCCCGGACCGGACACGGTCGTCCGGATCGTCGACGAGCAGGGCGCCGAGGTGCCCTTCGGAGAGCCGGGCGAGATCCTGGTGCGCGGCCCGCAGGTGGTGCCCGGCTACTGGCAGCGGCCCGACGCCACCGCCGAGACCTTCCCGGACGGGGAGCTGCGCACCGGCGACATCGGCTTCATGGACGAGCAGGGCTGGCTCTACGTCGTCGACCGCAAGAAGGACATGATCAACGCCTCCGGGTTCAAGGTGTGGCCGCGCGAGGTCGAGGACGTCCTCTACACCCACCCCGCGGTCCGCGAGGCGGCCGTGGTCGGCGTGCCCGACGGCTACCGCGGGGAGACCGTCAAGGCCTACATCAGCCTGCGCCCCGGCGCCCAGGCGGACCCGGACGAGCTCGCCGCCCACTGCAAGGAGAGACTGGCCGCCTACAAATATCCCCGTCAGGTGGAGATCCTGCCCGACTTGCCGAAGACGGCCAGTGGGAAGATCCTCCGTCGGGAACTGCGTTCCCGGACGCACGACAATGGACGACGACCCGCCGGTGACAGCCGGCAGTGAGACGGAAGGCAGGTGGCGGCAGTGCCCAGGACGACGGACGGTGACGGAACTCCTGTGCCGCAGCGGCTCCTGGCCGCCGCCACCCGGCTCTTCGCCGAGCAGGGCTACGACCGCACCTCCGTGCAGGAGATCGTCGAGGCGGCCGGCGTCACCAAGGGGGCGCTGTACCACTACTTCGGCTCGAAGGACGACCTGCTGCACGAGGTGTACGCGCGGGTGCTGCGGCTGCAGCAGGAGCGCCTGGACCACTTCGCCGACAAGGACGAACCGGTCGAGAAGCGGCTGCGCGACGCGGCCGCGGACGTCGTGGTCACCACGATCGAGAACCTGGACGACGCGTCGATCTTCTTCCGCTCCATGCACCATCTGAGCCCGGAGAAGAACAAGCAGGTGCGCGCCGAGCGCCGCCGCTACCACGAACGCTTCCGGGCGCTGATCGAGGAGGGCCAGGAGTCGGGCGTCTTCTCCAAGGCCACCCCGGCCGACCTGGTGGTGGACTACCACTTCGGCTCCGTCCACCACCTGTCCACCTGGTACCGGCCCGACGGCCCGCTCAGCCCGCAACAGGTCGCCGACCACCTCGCCGACCTGCTGCTGCGGGCGCTGCGCCCCTGAGCCGAGGCGGCCGCGCTTCCGGGGCATCCGTGAGGTGACCGGCCGAGGCGGCCATCAGGTGATCGAGCAGCGCGGCCGCCGCCGGGTTGCGCGGCCGGGCCCCGCGCCCGGCCAGGACCACCGTGCGGCCGGGCTCCGGCTGCCGCACGGTCACACACGGCAGCCCGGCCCGCTCGCCGATCGGCCGGGGCACGAAGGCGACCCCGATCCCGGCCCGCACCAGCTCCACCAGCAGACCGGCCTGGGTGACGTCACAGGTGATCCGGCGGCGCAGTCCGCAGTGCGCGGCCAGCCGCCGCACCGCCGTCTCCAGGCCGGTGCCCGCGCGGAAGTCCACGAACGGCTCCTCGGCGAGATCGCTGATGCGCACCCGCCCCGCCCCGGCCAGCCGGTGCCCCGGCGCGGTGATCAGCACCAGCTCCTCGTGCCAGGTGGCGTGCACCGTCAGCCCTTCGGGCAGCTCCCGGGCGTCCGGCGCCAGATACGCCAGATCCAGCTCCCCGGCCCGCAGCGCATCGGTCAGCTCGTCCACCGTGGCGTCCCGCACCGACACCTGGACGCCGGGGAACGCGCCGTGGAAGGCGGCCAGTTCGGCGGGCAGATCCACACTGGTCAGCGTCTGGATGGTGCCGATCGCCACCCGGCCGCGCTCCAGCCCGGTCACCGCCGCCACCGCCTGACGGGCAGCCTCGGCCCCGGCCAGCAGCGCACGGGCCTGCGGCACCAGCGCACGGCCCGCCTCGGTCAGCACCACCCGGCGCCCGGTGCGGTCGAACAGGTCGGCGCCCAGCTCCCGTTCCAGATTGCGGATCGAGGCGCTGAGCGCCGACTGCACGATCAGCTCGGCCCGGGCGGCCGCGGTGAAACCGCCCTCATTGACGACCGCCATGAAATGGCGCAGCTGACGTATCTCCATCCGTCGATCCTAGAGACACCCATCGGTTTTGCAGATGGGTCGCAGCGAAACCATCTGTTGGACCGGCCGGCCGGACTCGGCCGATCCTGACGGCATGGACCTCGTACCGAGCCTGTGGACCACCGCGTACGCCCCCAGCAGCCCCACCGCCCTGCGCCTGGCGGCCCGTCAGCTGCTGTGCCTGCGCTGCCTGTTGCGCCGGCTGGCGCTGACGGACCACACACCCTGGGCCGGCTACTAGAGACCACCGGCGCCCGCTACCGGTACTTCTTCAGCTCCCGCCGCGCCAGCGAGCGCTGGTGCACCTCGTCCGGGCCGTCGG
Organism: Streptomyces thermospinosisporus; assembly: GCF_039526425.1. Classification (NCBI taxonomy): domain Bacteria; kingdom Bacillati; phylum Actinomycetota; class Actinomycetes; order Kitasatosporales; family Streptomycetaceae; genus Streptomyces; species Streptomyces thermospinosisporus. The sequence continues at coordinate 157,618 of NZ_BAAAIZ010000008.1, read as the reverse complement.
CGATCATCAGCGTGCGCGCGCCCGCGTACAGCTCCGCCAGCGGGAAGTCCTGGCTCACCCCGCCCGCGCCGTACAGCTGGATCGCCCGGTCCAGGATCCCGACGACCGTGCGCGGGGTGGCGATCTTGATGGCCTGGATCTCGGTGTGCGCGCCCCGATTGCCGACCGTGTCCATCATCCAGGCCGTCTTCAGCACCAGCAGCCGCAGCTGCTCGACGGCCACACGGGCGTCGGCGATCCAGTTCTGCACCACGCCCTGCTGGGCCAGCGCCTTGCCGAAGGCATCCCGGCTCACCGCACGCCGGCACATCAGCTCGATCGCCCGCTCCGCCATGCCGATCAGCCGCATGCAGTGATGGATCCGTCCGGGACCCAGCCGGGCCTGGGCGATGGCGAAGCCGCCGCCCTCCTCACCGATCAGGTTCGACACCGGCACCCGGGCGTGATCGAAGATCACCTCGGCGTGGCCGCCGTGGTAGTGGTCCTCGTACCCGAAGACCTGCATCGCCCGCTTCACCGTGACCCCGGGCGTGTCGCGGGGGACCAGCACCATCGACTGCTGGCGGCGGATGTCCGGCCCGTCGGGGTCCGTCTTGCCCATCACGATGAAGATCTTGCAGTCCGGGTGCATCGCCCCGGAGATGTACCACTTGCGGCCGGTGATGACGTACTCGTCGCCGTCCCGCTCGATGTGGGTGGTGATGTTGGTGGCGTCCGAGGAGGCCACGTCCGGCTCGGTCATCGCGAACGCCGAGCGGATCTCACCGGCGAGCAGCGGCTCGAGCCACTGCTTCTTCTGCGCCTCGTCGCCGAACTGCGCCAGCACCTCCATGTTGCCGGTGTCGGGCGCCGCGCAGTTGGTGACCGTGGGCGCGATCTGCGGGGAGCGGCCCATGATCTCGGCGAGCGGGGCGTACTGGAGGTTGGTCAGGCCGGCGCCGTACTCCTCGTCCGGCAGGAACAGATTCCACAGGCCCTGCCTGCGCGCCTCGGCCTTCAGCTCCTCCACCACGGGCACCGTCTCCCACGGCGAGGCGAGCTCCGCGCGCTGCTCGTGGGCGATCCGCTCGGCCGGGTAGACGTACTCGTCCATGAAGGCCAGCAACTTGGCGCGCAGCTCCTCGGTGCGCGCGTCGAACGCGAAGTCCATGTCCGTCAGCCTTCCTGAAGAGTCGTCAGACCGTGCTCGATGAAGACCGGCACCAGGTCGCCGATGCGCTCGAAGCCGCGCCCGACCGTCTGGCCCAGGGTGTAGCGGTAGTGGATGCCCTCGAGGATCACCGCGAGCTTGAACCAGGCGAACGCCGTGTACCAGGACACGGCGGAGACGTCGCGGCCCGAGCGGGCGGCGTACCGCTCGATCAGCTCGGCGGGGGACGGGTGGCCGGGGGCCGTGGCGGTCGTGGAGACGGGGGAGTCGGCCAGCTCCAGCGGCTCGCTGTACATCACCAGCAGCCCGAGGTCGGTGAGCGGGTCGCCGAGCGTGGACATCTCCCAGTCGAGGATCGCCCGGATCCGGTCGTCCTCGCCCAGCAGGACGTTGTCGAGCCGGTAGTCGCCGTGGATCACCGTCGGCGCGGGGGAGTCGGGCAGCGCCCGGCCGAGGGCCGAGTGCAGCTCGTCGATACCGGCCAGCTCCCGGTTGCGGGAGGCGTCCAGCTGCTTGCCCCAGCGGCGCAGCTGCCGGTCCAGGAAGCCCTCCGGGCGGCCGAAGCCGGCGAGCCCCACCTCGGCGGGGTCCACCGCGTGCAGCTCGACCAGCGTGTCCACCAGGTTCAGCAGGGCGTCCCGGGTGCGCTGCGGGCCGAGCACGGAGAGCTGCTCGGCGGTGCGGTACGGGGTGCCCTCGACGAACTCCATGACGTAGAACGGCGCGCCGAGCACCTCCTCGTCCTCGCACAGCAGCAGCGGGCGCGGCACCGGGACGGCGGTCGGGTGCAGGGCGCTGATCACGCGGTGCTCGCGCTTCATGTCGTGCGCGGTCGCCAGCACATGCCCGAGCGGGGGCCGCCGGACGACCCACTGCGAGGTGCCGTCGCCGACCGCGTAGGTGAGGTTCGACCTGCCGCCCTCGATCAGCCGGCCGGACAGGGGGCCGTTCACCAGGCCGGGCCGCTCGCGGTCGAGCAGGCCGCGCAGCCGGTCGAGATCGAGTCCGGGCGGGTGGTCGGGGCTCATCGTCGCTCCTGTCGGGGAGGTGAAGGGTGGTCACCTCATGATGCCGACCGGTCGGTATGTCGTCCAGAGGGGGAGCGAAACGTGATCGGAGCCACGATATCCCTCCGGGGCCCTTCGGCACCCTCCTGACCGGCGCCGACCTGGCCGGTCGCCCGGTGCGCGCCCGGGTCCGAAGGTCCGTGCCCGGCCGGGCCGCCCGGCCGGATTCGCACCCGCCCGGCCGTCCGGGCCCCCTCCGGCTTGCGCCGGGCGCGGCGCACCTGGAGGGTCGGAGCCATGAAGGCGATCAGCTACGCACGGTACGGCGGACCCGAGGTGCTCGAACTCGGCGAGGTCCGCGATCCTAAGGTCGGCCCCGACTCGGTCCTGGTGAAGGTGCGCGCGGCGGCGGTCAACCCGGTCGACTGGAAGTGCCGCGAGGGCTATCTCGACAGCATCCTCGACGCCGTCTTCCCGGTGATCCCCGGCTGGGACGTCTCCGGCGTGGTGGTCCGGCCGGGGGTGGCGGTGGCGGAGTACGCCGAGGGCGACGAGGTCATCGGCTACGTCCGCGAGGACTTCCTCTCCCGCGGCACCTTCGCCGAGTACGTGGCGGCGCCGGTGCGCACCCTGGCCCGCAAGCCGCGCACCCTCTCCTTCGAGGAGGCGGCCGGGCTTCCCCTGGCGGGGCTCACCGCCTATCAGACGCTGCACAAGGTGCTGCGGATCGGCCGGGGCGAGACGGTCCTGGTGCACGCCGCGGCCGGCGGGGTCGGCTCCCTCGCCGTTCAGCTCGCCGTGCACGCGGGCGCCCGCGTCATCGGCACCGCGAGCGAGCGCAACCACGGCTTCGTGCGCGAACTGGGCGGGGAGCCGGTGAGCTACGGGGACGGCCTGGCCGACCGCGTGCGGGAACTCGCCCCCGACGGCGTGGACGCGGTCTTCGACACGGTCGGCGGCGAGGCGCTGGCGGTCTCGGCAGCCCTTCTCGCCGAGAAGGGCCGGCTGGCCTCCATCGCCGACCCGGAGGTCGTGAAGCACGGCGGCCAGTACTACTTCGTGCGCCCCGACCACGAGGACCTGACCCGCCTGACGGAACTGGCGGAGGAGGGCGCGATCAGCGTCCATGTCTCCCGGACGTTCCCCCTGGAACGCACGGCAGACGCCCACCGCGCCAGCCAGGAGGGCCGCACCCGCGGCAAGATCGTCGTGACGGTGGAGTGAGCCTGCGGCCACCGGCTACGCCACCGCCCCGGAAAACGCGCCGCAGGTGCGCATGGAGTTGCCCAGCCCGTGACCCGGACCGGCCTCACCACACCAGGGCCGCCGCGCACCCCGCCAGGGCCACCGTGCACAGGACCGTGGCGGTGGCGTGCCGTGGTTGCAGAGCCGCCGGCTTGCCGGTGGACGACAGCGTGCGGATGCGGCGGTGGGCGAGGAGGAGGAAGGTCAGCCAGCAGGTGCAGCACAGGGCGCAGAGGAGGACGCCCGCCGCCGTCACCCCGGTGTGGAGTACGGACCGGATGGCGAGGACCGCGGCGACCGTGCCGGACAGGGTGGTGCGCCGCCAGGCGAGACGGGTCCGCTCGGGCTGCAGCCCGGGGTCCCGCTCCGGCGCGGCGGCCGCCCGCCCCCTCACCCGTCCCACCCGACGAGCACCACGACCACCATCGCCATCGCCACGACCGCGACGACGAGGCTCAGCAGCGCCGGGAACCGGGAGACCGGCAGATCCTCGCCCCGGCGCATCGCCCGCTCGCAGCGCACCCAGTGGTTGACGGCGCGCAGCGCGCACAGCACGCCCGCGGCGAGCAGCGCCAGCGCCAGTCCGACCCGCCAGCCCCGGCGCAGGTCCGGCAGGAACTGGTCCACCGCGAAGCCGCCGCCGATCAGGGCGAGCGCCGTGCGCAGCCAGGCGAGGAACGTGCGCTCGTTGGCCAGCGAGAACCGGTAGTCGGGCGTCTCGCCCTCCGTCCGTACGTCCTCGGGCACGAACCACAGCCGCACATTGCGCACAAACTCGCTCACGGCGCGACCCTACCCGCGCAGACCCGGTCAGCCCGCCGCACGGTGCGCCCGCAGACGCCGGTAGGCGGCCAGCCCGTCCGGCACCCACTCCCACTCGGTCAGCCGCCGCTCCAGCTCCGCCTCGCCGATGAAGGAGTGCCAGGCGACCTCCTCCGGCTGCGGCCGCACCGGCAGGTCGCAGCGGACCTCGTACACCGCCGACCACCAGCTGCGCCCGGCGCCGTCGTCGTACAGGAACCGGAACAGGCGCCGGGGCGCGGGCAGGCCGCTCACGCCCAGTTCCTCCTCGGCCTCGCGCAGGGCCGCCTCGTCGTAGCTCTCGCCCGCGCCCACGACACCGCCGACGAACATGTCGTACAGCGAGGGAAAGACCAGCTTGCCCGAGGTGCGCCGGTGCACGAAGACCCGCCCCTCGGCGTCCCGGACCCACACGAAGACGCACCGGTGCCGCAGCCCCCGGGCGTAGGCCTCGCCGCGCGGGCTCCGGCCGATCACCCGGTCGTCCTCGTCCACGATGTCGAGCATCTCGTCGGCGGAACTCATGCCGTCCATCCAAGCAGGCCGCGCGGACGCTCAGGGCAGCAGTTCGAGCTCCGAGGCGCCGGGTTTCGGCCGCTGTGTCCCGGGCGGCATCGCCGGATGCAGGCCCAGCAGCAGCACGCCCAGGACTATCGCCGCCAGGCCGCCGGCCTCCCAGCCCAGGGATCCGGCGTCGGTGCGCAGCCGGTCGCCGAGGATGCCGACGCCGCAGACGATGCCGGCCAGCGGCTGGGCCGCCGTCAGCGCGGGCAGCGACATGCGCAGGGGAGCGGTCTCGAACGCGCTCTGCACCAGCACCAGCGCGGTCACGCCCAGCACCAGCACCGCATACGGCTGCCAGCCGCTCATCAGCGCCGCGAAGCCGCCGTCGGCGAAGCGCTGTCCACTCACCCGTGTCAGCGCGTCCTGTACGCCGTACAGCGTCCCGGCGGCGACGGCCAGCAGCACCGGGCCCAGGGTGAGCCGGACGCGCCGGGCGCAGCCCGTGAGCAGCAGGGCGAGGGCCAGCATGCCGCCGATGATCAGCCAGTGCCGCACCGGATCGGTGACGGCGTGGCCGCCGGCGGGCTCACCGGCCACCACGAACGCCGTCACCCCGCCCGCCAGCAGGGCCAGGCCCGCCCAGCCCTGGCGGCCCAGCGGCTGCCGGGTCTGGCGGCGGGAGAGCGTGAGCGCGAACAGCAGGTTGGTCGCCAGCAGCGGTTCCACCAGGGACAGCTCGCCCTGGCCGAGCGCGGCGGCCCCGAGCCCCATGCCGGCGACCATCAGCGCCGTGCCGCCCAGCCAGCGCGGCATCCGCATCAGATCGGCCAGCAGCCGCAGGGACAGGAAGTCGCCGAGGGGGGCGCGCTGGGCCGCGTTCTGCTGGAGCACGAACCCGAAGCCCAGGCAGCATGCGGCGCTCACGGCGAGCACCAGTACCAGAACGGACACGCTGCGTACCTCGGAGGTCGTGCGGGGTCACGGACGTGTACCAGCTGACTCTAGCCGCGCTTCGGGCGGAGCGCCTCCCTCCGCAGGCGTCGGTTGGGTCACAGATTGCCCCTTTTGCTCTGCACGGGTGTTCGCCGTCACGTGCCACAACAGTCCCGCCAGTCACAGGAGTTGACGCGTGTAACAGCAGAGGCGCCCTTGACGGCCACCGTTGGCTGCCGGTTTGCTGTCCGTGATCAGTCCATGGCGGACGGCAGCCGACCACTGCCGAACCGACCGCCGCCGTGGACCGAGCCACAAGAAGAGCGCGTGAGGAAGTCCCGCGGTGCCCCCACCCCCGCCTCCCCTCGGCCGTGGCCGCAGACGTGCGGCGCAGTCCTTCGACGAGGCTCTCGACGACGCCGAGCTCGTCGCCGCCCGAGCCGCACTGGCCCAGGGGCGCTGGCAGCAGACCCGCTCCCTGCTGGTCCACACGGGTGACGACTGGGACCGGCGCGGCCACCGCGTCACCGTCCTCGCCGGCGAGTCGTACTGCGCGGCCTGGGCCCGTGAGTGGCTGCTCGCCGAACCGGAGTCCGCCGACGCCCGCGTCCTGCTGGCCCTCGCCCAGGTCCGGCGCGCCTTACGCGGCAAGGAGAAGCCCGTCCGCGCCCGCGAGGCCTGCCACGGCGCCGCCGGGCTCGCCCCGGCCGATCCCACCCCCTGGCTCGGCCTGCTCCTGCTGGAGTGCGCCCAGGGGGCCGGCGGCGACGTGGTCCGGGTCTTCGAGCAGGTCCGCACCCGCCACGCCGACCACCACCACGCCCACCACCTGATGGTCGCCTGGCTCGCCGAGCGCCGGGTGGGCGCCGGGCGGGACCCCCTGCACGAGGTCTACGACTTCGCCAACTGGGCCGCCGAGCAGGCCCCCGCCGACTCGCCGCTGGCGGTCCTCCCGGTCATCGCCCACGCCGAGCGCTACCGCGCCCTGGCCGCCGCCGGACACGAGCCCGCCGACCCGGCCGCCTCCGGCCACTGGGTGGGCCGCCGTGCCCGGCAGGTGATGAAGGCCGCCTTCGACTGGTGGCTGGAGTGGGAGCACGAGGACCACCCGCGCCGGCTGATCGACCTCAACTTCCTGGCCCACGCCAAGGTGTGCGAGGGGCGGGGGGCCGAGGCCGCGGCCCTGTTCCACCGCATCGGCGACCATGCCACCCCGGCCCCCTGGTCCTACCCCGGCCGCGACCCGCTGACCGCCTTCCGCACCGCGCGGGCGACGATCCTGGGCGCGGGCTAGCCCCCCACGCCCCCGCAACCGACTTGAGCCCCCACGACCGACCCGGTCCCCGCAACCGACCCAGGCCCCCGCAACCGATTCAAGCCCCCACAACCGACCCAGGCCCCCGCAACCGATCCAAGCCCCCGTAACCGACCCAAGGACGGACTCCCGATGACGACGGACAGTTCGAGCACCAGCAGCGCCACAGCCGAGGGCATCAGCACCTTCAAGGGGCAGGAGCGCGCGCTGCGCGCCGACCGCCTCGGCACGGGGGGCCTGCTGCTCTCCGTCCTCGCGGCGACCGCCCCCCTGATGGTCGTCGCCGGTGTCATGCCCACAACATTCGCGGTGATGGGCATCATCGGCCAGCCGCTGCTCTTCGTGGTGCTCGGCACCGTGCTGGTGCTGTTCAGCCTCGGCTACGCCGAGATGAGCCGGCATGTGCACAACGCCGGCGCCTTCTACGCCTACATCTCCCGCGGCCTCGGCGGCACCGCCGGAGCGGGCGCCGCCATGGTCGCCCTCGTCGCCTACAACTCCCTCCAGGTCGGCATCTACGGCATCTTCGGCTTCGAGGTCTCCGGGCTCTTCGCCACCTACGCCGACATCGACATGGCCTGGTGGATACCGGCGCTCACCGCCGTGCTCGCGGTCGGCGTGCTCGGCTGGCTGAAGATCGACGTCAACGCCCGTGTGCTGGGCGTGCTGCTGGTCATCGAGGTCCTGCTCGTCGTCGTCTTCGACGTCGCCGCCATCGCCGACCCCGGCAAGGAGGGCCTGTCGCTGCACGCCTTCAACCCCGGCACCCTCACCGGCGCCGGCGTCGGCACCGCCCTGTGCTTCTGCATCGCCGCCTTCCTCGGCTTCGAGCAGGCCCCCGTCTACGCCGAGGAGACCAACCGGCCGCACGTCCTGGTGCCCCGCGTGATGTTCCTCGCCGTCACCGGCGTCGCCGTCTTCTTCGCCATCAGCAGCTGGGCGCTCACCGCCGCCACCGGCCCCGCCGGGATCGTCGGCGCCTCCCGCGAGCACAGCGCGGGACTGCTGTTCTTCCTCACCGAGGCCCGGCTCGGCGAGACCTTCACCGACGTGCTGCACGTCCTCTTCGTCACCGGCATGTTCGCGGCCATGCTCAGCTTCCACAACGTGGTCGCCCGCTACGCCTTCGCCATGGGCCGCGAGGGCCTGCTGCCCGCCGCCTTCGGCCGCACCACCGGCGGCAGCGGCGCCCCCGGCACCGGCTCCCTGCTGCAGACCGTCATCGCCACCGTCCTCGTCCTGGCCTTCGCGCTCACCGACGACAAGCCGAACGGCGACCCGACCGCGCCCGTGCTGCACCTGTTCACCTGGGGCGGCAACATCGGAGCCCTCGGCGTGATCGTGCTGATGGCCCTCGCCTCCCTGTCCGTGGTCACCTTCTTCGTCCGCCGCGGCGCCGCCGGCGCCCAGGCCTGGCGGCTGGTCACCTCCGGCCTGGCCGGCCTCGCCCTGGTCGTGATCGCCGGCTACACCGTCAAGGACTTCGACGTCCTGGTCGGCGCCGGCCCCGGCTCCTCGCTGCGCTGGATCCTGCCCGGCGTCATCGGCCTCGCCCTGCTCGCCGGCCTGGTCCAGGGCCTGGTCCTGCGCAGCCGCGCCCCCGAGACCCACGCACGCATCGGCCTCGGCAACGAGGCGTTCCAGCTGGAGAAGGCGGCCGAGAGCACGCAGTAGGCAGGCCGTCGCCCGGCTTACCGGATGCCCGGCCACCGAGTACGGGCTTACGGAATGCTGACGAGCACCCGCGATCCCTGGCCCCTGGGGGACGCGGGTGCTCGAATGAAGAGGTGAACTCCGCCGACGAGGTGAACTCCGCACCGCCACCCGACGACCGGGACGCACCCGACCGGGACGCATCCGACCGGGACGCATCCGACCGGGCCGCACCCGACGACCAGGACGCGCCCGACGCCCGCGGCAAGCCCGTCGGCCGCCGCGTGGTGCTCGGCACCCTCGGCCTCGGCGCCCTGGGCGTGCTCGCCGCGCCGCCGCTCCAGCGCGGCCTGGAGTCCTTCCTCGCCGCGGCCTCCGACAAGGACCCCACCGGCCTGACCGACCTGCTCCCCAACGGCGGCGGCTTCCGCTACTACTCCGTCACCTCCTCGGTGCCCCGCAAGGGCCCCGCCGACTACCGCCTCACCGTCGGCGGCCTGGTCGACCGCCCCGCCGCCTACACCCTGGCCGACCTCAGGGCCCTGCCGCAGACCCGTCTGGTCCGGGACGTCCAGTGCGTCACCGGCTGGCGGGTGCCGGACACCCCGTTCGAGGGCGTACGGCTGTCGCTGCTGCTCGACGCGGCCGGAGTGCGCCCGGGGGCGAAGGCGGTGCGCTTCACCTGCTTCGACGGCGCCTACTCCGAGAGCCTCACCCTCGACCAGGCCCGCCGCGCCGACGTGCTGGTCGCCCTGCGGATGCAGGACAAGGACCTCGGCCACGCCCACGGCGGCCCCGTCCGCCTCTATGTGGCCCCCATGTACTTCTACAAGTCCGCGAAATGGCTCTCCGGCATCACCGTCACCGGGGACGTCGTACCCGGCTACTGGGAGAAGCGCGGCTACGACATCGACGCCTGGGTCGGCCGCTCGAACGGTCGTGACGACGAGCCCACGAGCTGATGATGAGCCCACGAGCTGACGCACCGCCCGCCGCCCCCGCGACCGTGCGGCGCTTCGGCCCCGCGCAGAAGTGGGTGCACCGCGCCACGGCCGCCCTGATGGGCCTGTGCGTCCTCACCGCCGCCTGCCTCTACATCCCGCAGCTCGCCCAGCTCGTCGGCCGCCGCGCCCTGGTGGTCACCGTGCACGAGTGGTCCGGGCTCGCCCTGCCGCTGCCGGTCCTGGCCGGGCTGGCCTCCCGCGCCTTCCGCGCCGACCTGGGCCGGCTCAACCGCTTCGGCCCGCACGACCGCACCTGGCTGCGCGCCGCGCTGCACCGCGACAAACGCCCCTCCGCCCGCCCGGCCGGCAAGTTCAACGCCGGGCAGAAGCTCTACGCCGCCTGGATCGCCGGGGCCACGCTGGTGATGCTGGGCACCGGCCTGATGATGTGGTTCACCCACCTCACCCCGCTGATGTGGCGCACCAGCGCGACCTTCGTGCACGACTGGCTGGCGCTCACCATCGGCATCGTCCTCGCCGGGCACATCGGCATGGCCCTGGCCGACCCGGAGGCCCGCCGCGGCCTGCGGACCGGGTCCGTCAGCCGGGAGTGGGCGCAGCGCGAGCACCGGCTGTGGCGGCCATGACGCGTGCACCCGCTGCGGCGGCCGCGAACGACGCCCGGCCGCGGGGCAGCGCGCTCACTGCCGCCACGGCCCGGCTCTCGGCGTACCGTACGACGGCTTCGGCCAGCGGGTGCTCGGACTCGCGCTCCA
>NZ_BAAAIZ010000008.1:91407-147215 GCF_039526425.1 Streptomyces thermospinosisporus | reverse complement strand
GTCCGACCGCCGCTATATGAGCAGGGACAGCAGCAGCACGATCGCCCCGGCGACCACCGAGATGATCGTCTCCATCACGGACCAGGTCTTGATGTTCTGGCCGACGCTGAGCCCGAAGTACTCCTTCACCAGCCAGAACCCGGCGTCGTTGACATGGCTGAAGAAGAGCGAGCCGGCACCGATCGCGAGGACCAGCAGCGCCGCGTGGGTGGTGGACATGTCGGCCGCCAGCGGCGCCACCAGACCGGCCGCCGAGACGGTCGCCACGGTCGCCGAACCGGTCGCCAGCCGGATCGCCACGGCGATCAGCCAGGCCAGCAGCAGCGCGGGGATCGACCAGTCCTCGGAGATCTCCAGGACCATCTGACCCACGCCGGTGTCGATCAGCGTCTGCTTGAAGCCGCCGCCCGCGCCGACGATCAGCAGGATGCCCGCGATGGGGGCGAGGCTCTTCTCGACCAGCGGCGACAGGCGCTCCTTGCCGAAGCCGGCCGGCCTGAGCAGCGTGAAGATGCCGACCAGCACGGCCGAGAGCAGGGCGATCAGCGGGGAGCCGATGACGTCGAAGACCCGCTGGACGGTGTTCTCCGGGTCGTCGATCACGATGTCCACCAGCGCCTTGGCGAGCATCAGCACGACCGGCAGCAGGATGGTGAACAGGGTCGGGCCGAAGCCGGGCCGCCGCTCCAGTTCCTCCGAGGCGCGCTGCGGGATCATCCGCTCGGGCGCGGGCACGTCCACCCAGCGGGCGGCGTACTTCGAGAAGACGGGGCCGGCGATGATCACGGTCGGGAGGGCGACCAGCACGCCCAGGGCCAGGGTGACACCGAGGTCGGCGCCCACCGCGTCGATGGCGACCAGCGGGCCGGGGTGCGGCGGGACCAGCCCGTGCATCACCGACAGACCGGCGAGCGCCGGGATGCCGATGCGCATCAGCGAGTAGTTGCCGCGCTTGGCCACCATCAGCACGACCGGGATCAGCAGGACGACGCCGACCTCGAAGAACAGCGGCAGACCGATCACCGAGGCGATCAGCACCATCGCCCACGGCATCGCACGCCCGCCCGCCTTGGCGAGGATGGTGTCGACGATCTCGTCGGCGCCGCCCGAGTCGGCGAGCATCTTGCCGAGGATCGCGCCGAGCGCGATCAGTACGCCGACACCGGCGACGGTGGAGCCTAGCCCGGTGCTGAAACTGGTGATGACCTTGTCCAGGGGCGCCCCGGCGAACGCGCCGAGCGCCAGTGACCCGATGGTCAGCGCCAGGAAGGCGTGCAGCTTGAACTTGGTGATGAGCAGGACGATGACGGCGATGCCCGCCAGGACGGCGATGCCCAGCTGAGCGTGGCCGGCCGAGGTGATCGGCTCGGGTGCGTCCGCTGCCAGCATCTCGACGCTGAGTCTGGTCACGGTGGATCCCTTGCAGGTACGGGGAGTCGGGGGGAGAAGTCCGGGGAGGTGGGGGAGCACCCCGGGGATAAGCGGCCGGTCGGGCTCATGCGGCCGGCTCGGGGAGCTCGGCGAGGGCGGCGACCGCCCGCGCGGTGATCTCCTCCGGGCTGCCCGTCACGTCCACGGCGACCCCGGCCTCGTCCCGCTCCAGCGGCTGGAGCGTGGCGAACTGGGAGTCGAGCAGCGCCGTGGGCATGAAGTGGCCCTTCCGGTGCGACATCCGGTCCTCGATCAGCGCGCGGTCACCCGTGAGGTGCAGGAAGACCACGCCCGGTGCGGCATTCCGCAGCCGGTCGCGGTACGACCGCTTCAGCGCCGAGCAGCTGACCACCCCGCCGAGCCCGGCCCGCCCCTGCGCCCAGTCGCCGATGGCGTCCAGCCACGGCCACCGGTCCTCGTCGGTGAGCGGGATGCCGGCCGACATCTTGGCGATGCTGGCCCGCGGGTGGAAGTCGTCGCCCTCGGCGTACGGGACGCCGAGCCGGGCGGCGAGCAGAGGACCGATGGTGGTCTTGCCGGTGCCCGCGACGCCCATGACCACGACGACATGGGGGGTGTTCATCCGCTGCCTCACTGTCTGCTGTCTTCGTCGACACGTGATGTCGACGCACACTGAAACCCATTAGGTACGACGAATTCAAGAGTCTGTGACATATAAGTCTGACTTTTTGTTTCCGTGATCCGCCTCGTACGCTGAGTGCATGAGCACCACGGGCCGGGGGCTGCACGGCCGCGTACTGGACACCCTCGGCCCCGAGATCACCGCGGGTACGTACCCGCCCGGCAGCGTGCTGCGCACCGACGAGCTGGCCCAGCGTTTCGACGTGTCACGCTCCGTGATGCGCGAGGTGGTGCGGGTCCTGGAGTCCATGCACCTGGTCGAGTCCCGGCGGCGGGTGGGCGTGACCGTCCTTCCGGCCTGCGAGTGGAACGTCTACGACCCGCAGGTCATCCGCTGGCGCCTGGCCGGCGCGGACCGCCCCCGCCAGCTGCGCTCCCTCACCGTGCTGCGCTCGGCCGTCGAACCCGTCGCCGCCCGGCTCGCCGCCGAGAACGCCACGGCGCAGCAGTGCGCCGAACTCACCGAGGCCGCGCTCGGCATGGTCGCCCACTCGCGCGGCCACAAGCTGGAGGGCTACCTCTTCCACGACGTGGCCTTCCACCGCGTCATCCTCACCGCGTCCGGCAACGAGATGTTCGCCCGGCTCGGCGACGTCGTCGCCGAGGTCCTGGCCGGCCGCACCCACCACGACGTGATGTTCCACGACCCCGACCCGGCCGCCGTCACCCTGCATGTCCAGGTCGCCGAGGCGGTCCGCGCACGCGACGCGGAACGCGCGGAACGCCTGACCCGCGAGATCACCGAGGGCGCGCTCCAGGAGCTGGACATCCTGGCGCCGTAGTGCTGTTGCGGGTGGACGGTACGACCGTGCGGGCGCCGGGTGCCCGCACTCAGGAAGTCGCTGTCAGCTCAGGAAGTCGCCGTCGACATAGACCCAGGCGCCGTCCACTCGCTCGAACCGGCTGCGCTCGTGCAGCGAGCCGCCCCGGTAGGACGCCCGGAAGGTGACGGTCCCGGTGCTGTGGAAGGCGGACCCGTCCGTCGTCTGAAGGATCTCCAGGCCCGTCCAGCGCATCCCGGGGTCGAAGTCGATCCGCTCGGGGCGGGTGCGAGGATGCCAGGTCCGCAGCAGATAGCCGGCGTCCTGCCGGACGAAGGCGCTGTAGCGCGACCGCATCAGCTTCTCGGCGGTCGGCGCCGCCGCGCCGCCGTGGTACCGGCCGCAGCACTCCTCGTACGCCGCGGGCAGCCCGCACGGACAGGAACGCGTGGTCATGATCACCCTCCGCGGCGCGATCGTCTTCCCTGCAGCTCTTCCCTGCAACGCGCGAGGGCCGCGACCTTCGCGGTCGCGGCCCTCGCCTCACGTGTCCGAGGGGGGACTTGAACCCCCACGCCCGATAAAGGGCACTAGCACCTCAAGCTAGCGCGTCTGCCATTCCGCCACCCGGACAAGGTGTCTGTCGCGCGGGTTTCCCCCCGCGGCGACGACGTAAACATTACCAGGTGTTCCCCGGTGACCCGATCACCCCCGGCCCCGAAAGCCCCGATCGCCGCGGCCGGGCCGGGGCTTGGGTGCCGGGCGGTGCGGGGAGAGGATGTGGGGAGCACCCACAGCCCACCAGCAGTGACAGCGGGAGGAAGCACGTGAGCGAGACGGACACGGCCAGGAGCGTCACCGGTGAGGACGAGGTCGTGGACCTCTGCCGCGAGCTGATCCGGATCGACACCAGCAACTACGGCGACCACTCCGGCCCCGGCGAGCGCAAGGCGGCCGAGTACGTCGCCGAGAAGCTCGCCGAGGTCGGGCTCGAACCGAAGATCATCGAGTCCCACCCGGGGCGCGCCTCCACGGTGGCCCGGATCGAGGGCGAGGACCCCTCCCGGCCCGCGCTGCTCATCCACGGCCACACCGACGTCGTCCCGGCCGACGCCGACGACTGGACCCACCATCCGTTCTCCGGGGAGATCGCCGACGGATGCGTGTGGGGGCGCGGCGCCGTCGACATGAAGGACATGGACGCGATGACCCTCGCGGTCGTCCGCGACCGGCTGCGCAGCGGCCGCAAGCCCCCGCGCGACATCGTGCTCGCCTTCCTCGCCGACGAGGAGGCAGGCGGCACCTACGGCGCCAAGTACCTGGTGCGCGAGCACCCCGAGCTCTTCGAGGGCGTCACCGAGGGCATCGGCGAGGTCGGCGGCTTCTCCTTCACGGTCAACGAGCAGCTGCGCCTGTACCTGGTGGAGACCGCCGAGAAGGGCATGCACTGGATGCGGCTCACCGTCGAGGGCACTGCCGGGCACGGCTCGATGACCAACACCGACAACGCCATCACCGAGCTGTGCGAGGCCGTCGCCCGCCTCGGCCGCCACACCTGGCCGGTGCGCGTCACCAAGACCGTACGAGCCTTCCTGGACGAGCTGTCCGACGCGCTCGGCACCGAGCTCGACCCGGAGAACATGGACGAGACGCTCGCCAGGCTCGGCGGCATCGCCCGGATGATCGGCACCACGCTGCGCAACTCGGCGGCGCCCACCATGCTCGGCGCCGGCTACAAGGTCAACGTCATCCCCGGCCAGGCCACCGCCCACGTCGACGGCCGCTTCCTGCCCGGCTACGAGGAGGAGTTCCTCGCCGACCTCGACCGCATCCTCGGCCCGCGGGTGAAGCGGGAGGACGTGCACGCCGACAAGGCGCTGGAGACCGACTTCGACGGCAGGCTGGTCGACGCCATGCAGACCGCCCTGCGCGCCGAGGACCCGATCGCCCGGGCCGTGCCCTACATGCTCTCCGGCGGCACCGACGCCAAGTCCTTCGACGACCTGGGCATCCGCTGCTTCGGCTTCGCCCCGCTGCAGCTGCCCCCGGAGCTGGACTTCGCCGGGATGTTCCACGGTGTGGACGAGCGGGTGCCGGTTGACGGTCTCAAGTTCGGGGTTCGCGTCCTCGACCGGTTCCTGGACGCCTCATGACCCTCCCGACGCCCCCAACAATCGGGCAGATGTCCGGAGTTGACCGGTACGGGTGAATGCGACCATAAGCTCGTAGCCTCATTACTCCTCCTTCGTTACCCGAGGTGTGATCCGCAATTTGGGATCGCATTGCCAACAAGGAGGAATAATGATCAAGAAGGTCGTCGCTGTCGCGGCTGCCACCGGTGGGCTGGTTCTCGCGGGCGCGGGCATGGCCGCTGCGGACTCCGGTGCCCAGGGTGCCGCGGTGCACTCCCCGGGCGTCGTGTCCGGCAACGTGATCCAGGCCCCGATCCACGTCCCCGTGAACGTCTGCGGCAACACGGTCTCCGTGATCGGGCTGCTGAACCCCGCCTTCGGCAACACCTGCGTCAACCAGTGACCTTGTGCCCCGCCCGCTAGGGCAGGTCACTTCAGGGTTTGAACCCGTCGGCCCCGGAACGCGCGCCGTGCGCTCCGGGGCCGACGGTCTTGACGAACGTGGGAACCTTCCGAAGGCAGGGAAATCGACTATGCGACAGGTCACCCGCAAGGGACTGATGACCGTGGCGGCCGCGACCGGGGTCATCGCCGCCGCGGGCGGCGCCGCCCACGCCGACTCCGGAGCACACGGCACCGCCTCCGGCTCGCCGGGCGTCCTCTCCGGCAACTCGGTGCAGGCACCCGTGGACGTACCGGTCAATGTCTGCGGCAACACCGTCAACGTCGCCGGGATCCTCAACCCGGCCATGGGCAACACCTGCGTCAACGAGGGGGGCTCCGCGGCGTCCGGCAACGGCGGCTCCGGCGCCCACGGCGGCGCGCACGCGGACGGCAAGGCCTCCGGCTCGCCCGGTGTCGCCTCCGGCAACAAGGTGCAGGCACCGGTGCACATCCCGGTGAACGTCTGCGGCAACAGCGTCGACGTCCTGGGCGCCGGCAACGGCGCGGAGGGCAACGGTTGCGCGAACGACTCCTCCGGCACCCCCGGCACGCCCGGGCAGCCCGGTGAGCCGGGCAGCCCGGACGAGCCCGAGCGTCCCGGCCGGCCCGACGGGCCGGACACCCCGTCCACGCCGGACGACACCGGGCGCTCCCCGGATGGCGGCGACCAGCCGGGCGCCCGCGCCGACATCCAGCCCGCCGCGGAGGCCCAGCTGGCCCACACCGGCAGCGACCTGCCGGTTGGCCTCGCCGTGCCGCTCGGCGCCGGCGCGCTGCTCGGCGGCGCGATCCTCTACCGCAAGGCGCGCGCGGCCCGCTGATCCCGGCACCCATCGGGTGATTCCGGGCACACGTCAGGGGCCTGCGGTGACTCCGCAGGCCCCTGCACTCACCAGGTGGCGCGCACCTGGCGGATGATCCGCCGCCTCAGCCGCACTCTGCGACTGCCGTCCCGCAACAGGGTCAGGCGGTACAGCTCCCAGTGACCGTACTCTGCATGGTCCGTCAGCAGACGCGTCGTCTCCTTGCGGGAGACCCCGCGCGGCACGTACACGTCGACAAATTCGTATTCCGGCATCGCATCTATTGTGCGGTCCGGGGCCCGGTACGGATAGCGTCTGCACTATGTCTGATGCTGCGCAGCCCACCGCTGCCGAGGTACGCGCCGCCGCCGAGGCGGTCAAGGCCGCGCTCGACCGCCACCTTGCCGCGGTCGAACGCCGGTCGGGGGACGACGACCCGGCCGTCTACGAGGCGTTCAACCAGCTGGCCGCAGCCGCGGAGGCGTACGACGAACTGCTCTACGACCGCTACGACGAGGTCACTCCTTTCGAGATCCCCGGCGGGGACGGCACGCTGCCGCCCTACGCCGGCCCCGAGGAGCCGAACGCCCTCAGCGTGCTGATCCGCCGCGACTACACCGTCGCGCAGCCCAAGCGGCTGCTGGCACACGCCCAGCGGATCGAGGCGGCTGACGAGGGCGAGCCCACCCAGGCCTCCGGCACCGTGCACGGTGCGCTCGGCATCCTCTTCGGCGAGTTCGAGCCCGACGAGATCGCCTCCCGGCACAAGGAGTTCGGGCTGGAGGAGGGCGACTCCACCCTCTGGGTCACAGCGTCGGACGACCCGCCGGAGCCGGGGGAGTGGCTGGAGGCCCCCTTCGAGCAGGTGGACCCGGAGCGGGTGGTGTGCCGCTTCGACGTCAGCGCGGTCTTCGACGAGGAGGCCGACGACGAGGACGACGAGGACGACGACCTCCAGGAGGACGTCGAAGACGACGAGGCGGACGTGGACGACGCGGCCCTGGACGTGGACGAGGACCTGGAACCCCTCGACACCGACCGCTGACGACGGTGGCCCGGCCCGGGCCACCGTCCACTCCTCGCCTCGCCGTCAGCCGGTCACGACCTGCGGGGCCAGCAGATGGGGCAGGCGCGTGGTCCGCGGCTTGGCCGGCACCTCGGCCACGGCCCTCGGCAGCGCCTGCTCCACCCCGTGCACCACGGACAGATGCCGGTCGGCCCGGCTGAACGCCGTGTACACCCACGGCCGGCTCAGCGCCGGCACCGCGTCCCCCGGCAGCACCACGACCGCCGCCGGCCAGCGGCAGCCCACCGCCTGGTGCGCGGTCAGCGCCCAGGCGTGCCGCACGGAGCGCTCCACCCGCTCCTTCGGCACGACGATCTCCTCACCGGCGCAGTCCAGATGCAGCCCCTCGGCGTCCGCCCGCACCACCCGGCCCGGCAGCATCCGCCCCGGAGCGGGGGAGTAGGCCACCCGGTCGCCCGGATCGAACCCGCCGAACCGGCCCGGACCGGGATTCAGCCGCTCCTTCAGCGCGGCGTTCAGCACCCGCGTCCCGACCGCGCCGCCATGGCCCGGCGTGATCACCTGCGTCTCCTCGGCCGGCACACCGAGGGCACGCGGCACCGAGTCCACCACCAGCTGCACCGTCCGGTGCACCGCCTCGCCCGCGTCCCGCACCGGCACGATCACCACTTCCTTGCCGGGCGCCTCGACCTGGAGCAGCTCCCCGGCGCCGACACCGGAGACCAGCTCGCCGAGCGGCCCCGGATCCGGCCGCCGGGAGGCGATCTGCGGACACACCCGCGCCGCCAGCAGATCGGCGAACACCCGCCCGGGCCCCACGGACCACAGCACCCCCGGATCCCCGGACAGCACCAGCCGCGCCCCGTCCGGCAGCGACTCCGCCAGCAGCGCCGCCGCCTCCACATCCAGCTGCGGGGCGTCCAGCACCACCAGCAGATCGACGTCCAGCGTCCCGTCGGCGTCCCGCCCGGGACCCTCGGCCCCGGCCAGCAGCCCGGCAACCGTCGCGACACCCGGGCCGTCCTCGCCCACCAGCGCAGCGAACCGGGCCCGCCCCACGGGGCTGTGCACGGCGGCCCAGGCCCGCAGCCCCATGCCCCGCGCGGCCCGCAGCAGCGCCGCCGGCTCGGCCCGCGCCGCCTCGCCGCCGGTGTGCAGCACCAGCCCATGCCCGGCGACGGCACGGATCAGATCAGCCGCGGCCCCCTCGGCCTCTGCGGCAGCGGACTCCCACTCCTCACCGGACCCGTCCTGCTTGGGCACGGAGTTGACCAGCCGGGCCAGCCCGTCGGCGAGGCTCTCCTCGGCCAGCGCATACCGCTCCAGCCCCACCAGCACCCGGACCGGCACCTCCTCCTCCCCCTCGGAGGGCGCCTCCAGGCCGTCCTGGAAGACCAGCACGTCCCCCTCGGAGACGGCACCGCGCACCGCCCCCTCCGCGTCCGGAACCCCCTGCCGCTCCAGCGCGGCGACCAGCGCCGGCATCTCCAGCGCCGTGTGCCCGGCGAGCGCCGCCTGCTCCAGCAGCCACACGGTGACCGCCCGGCCCCGCCGCTCGTCGTCCGGGGACGCCTCACCGCCGAGCAGCGCCCGCGCGAACGCGTCGGCCTGCTCCCGCCGCACCCCGAAGACCCGCAGCAACTGCCACGGATCCGCGCGCAGCAGCTCCCCGGCGCCCTCGCCGAGCACCTCCGCGGTCTGCACGGCGAGCCCCTCGGGCGCGCCGCCCTCCGCGAGCACCCCCCGCACCGCCTCGACGACATGCGGGGCGGCCTCCGCGCCGGCCGCCGGGACCGGCATCCGCCGCACCGGCTCGGGCGCGGGCCGCCGGGGCGCGGGCGCGGGCGCGGGCTCCTCGAACACCGTGGCCGGCGGCTTCTCCCCGCTCTCCACAGCCCGCACCGCGGCGAGCAGATCGGCGGCCTTGCCGCTCAGCTTGGCGCCGGCCTCGATGCGCCCCTTCTCCGCCTTGCGCCGCTCGATGCGCTCCCGCTCGATCCGCTGGGCCCGCAGCTCGGCCTCGGCCTCCGACAGCTGCTCACCCTCGGCCGGCTCGGCGTCCTCGGGAGTCTCGGGCGTGGTCACAGCGTGCTCCAGTCATGATCGGGATACCGGTGCACGGGCGCCGACACGTCGTCCAGCGCCCGGCAGATCTCGTCAGGAAGACTAAGCGCCTCCACTGACAATGCCGCCGTGAGCTGCTGTGCGTTGCGCGCGCCGACGATGGGGGCGGTCACTCCGGGACGGTCGCGCACCCAGGCGAGGGCCACCTGCAGCGGGGTCACCGCCAGACCGTCGGCCGCGGTCGACACGGCGTCCACGATCCGCCCGGCCGTCTCGTCCAGATACGGGGCGACGAACGGAGCGAGATGCTCCGAGGCACCCCGGGAATCCGGGGGCAGCGCGTCATTGCGGTACTTCCCGGTCAGCACGCCGCGCCCCAGCGGCGAGGAGGGAAGCAGCCCGATGCCGAGATCGATGGCGGCCGGGAGCACCTCCCGCTCCACGCCCCGCTGCAGCAGCGAGTACTCCATCTGGGTGCTCGCCAGCCGCGTCCGGGCGCCCGGCGCCGCCAGCTGCCAGGTGCCGGCCTTGGCCAGCTGCCAGCCGCAGAAGTTGGAGACCCCGGCGTAGCGGGCCCGGCCGCTGCCGACGGCGATGTCCAGGGCCTGGAGGGTCTCCTCCAGTGGCGTCGTCGGGTCGTATGCATGTACATGCCATACGTCGACGTGGTCGGTGCCGAGCCTCTCCAAGGAGGCGTCCAGGGCGGACAGCAGATGGCCACGGGAGCCGTTGAAACGGCGGTCGGGGTCCGGGACGCTGCCGGCCTTGGTCGAGATCACCAGGTCCCGGCGGGGCACCAGGCCGGCCATCAGCTTTCCGAGCAGGTACTCGGCCTCGCCGTCGCCGTACACGTCCGCGGTGTCGACGAGGGTTCCGCCCGCTTCCCAGAAGGTCTTCAGGAGATCCGCGGCGTCGTGCTCGTCGGTGTCCCGACCCCAGGTCAGGGTCCCGAGCCCGATCCGGGACACGCGCAGGCCGGTACGGCCGAGATGCCTCTGCTCCATGAACGCCGAGATTACTGGCCAGAACCGTGCCGGTGGGTGCCTGTGGACAAGGCAATTCCCCTTCCCGGGGAGGGTCCACTGCGGCAACACCGGTGCAGGTCGCTCACGCGGGTGTTGACAAGTCACCGCCCGGCGCCCGGAGTTGCGTACGCACCCGGTGCGGGTGTTGGCCGGGGGTGGGTTTGTCGCGCACCCCCACCCACCACCAGGCACCCCACCACGCGACCCGCCGGAGGTATACCCTGCCCGCACAAGCCACGTTACTCATCGGTAAGGGGAGACGGCCATGCAGCTCGGGATCAACCTCGGCTACTGGGGTGCCGGAATGGACGCGGACAACCTCACCGTGGCGCAAGAAGCCGACCGGCTCGGCTACTCGGTCTGCTGGGCCGCCGAGGCCTACGGCTCCGACGCCGCCACCGTTCTCGCCTGGGTCGCCGCCCAGACCACCCGCATCGACGTCGGCTCGGCCATCTTCCAGATCCCCGCCCGCCAGCCGGCGATGACCGCGATGACCGCCGCCACCCTCGACTCCCTCTCCGGCGGCCGCTTCCGGCTCGGCCTCGGCGTCTCCGGCCCCCAGGTCTCCGAGGGCTGGTACGGCGTCAAGTTCGACAAGCCCCTCGCCCGCACCCGCGAGTACGTCGAGATCATCCGCAAGGCGATGACCCGCGAGCGCCTCACCTACGAGGGCGAGCACTGGACGCTCCCCCTCCCCGGCGGCCCCGGCAAGCCCATCAAGCTCACGGTGCACCCCCAGCGCGAGCACATCCCGCTCTACATCGCCGCCATCGGCCCGAAGAACCTCGAGCAGACCGGCGAGATCGCCGACGGCGCCCTGCTGATCTTCCCCTCCGCCGACCACCTCGAGGAGACCGCCGTCAAGCACATCCGCGCGGGCCGCGAGAAGGCCGGCAAGACCCTCGACGGCTTCGACATCTGCCCCACCGTCCCGCTCGCCACCGGCGACGACAAGGACATCACCACCCTCGCCGACACCTTCCGGCCCTACACCGCCCTCTACGTCGGCGGCATGGGCAGCCGCAAGCAGAACTTCTACAACCAGCTCGCCCGGCGCATGGGCTACGAGAAGGAAGCCGCCGAGATCCAGGACAAGTACCTGTCCGGCGACAAGGAGGGCGCTGCGGCCGCCGTCCCGCACGACCTCATCGACTCCACCACGCTCCTCGGCTCGGTCGACCGCATCGCCGACCGCATGAAGGCCTACGCCGAAGCCGGCGTCACCACCCTCACCCTCGCCCCCGCCGGCTTCACCCTCGAGGAGCGCCTCGCCTCACTCCGCGCCGGCACGGAGGCCCTGGAGCGCGCCGGGCTGGCATAACGCCATAGCCGCAGCCACAACAGCAACCACATCCGACCGGCAACCGGCAACCACATCGGACAGGCGCAACCCGCAAAACCCCACGGCCGTGGTGGGGGCTCGGGGGCCCACCCCGCCACGGCCGTCAAACACAACAACGCCTG
This sequence comes from Streptomyces thermospinosisporus, assembly GCF_039526425.1. Classification (NCBI taxonomy): domain Bacteria; kingdom Bacillati; phylum Actinomycetota; class Actinomycetes; order Kitasatosporales; family Streptomycetaceae; genus Streptomyces; species Streptomyces thermospinosisporus. Next base: position 135,422 of record NZ_BAAAIZ010000008.1, on the reverse strand, counting down.
ACAGCCCCCACGGTTACGCCCCCCGACCCCCACTCCGTCCTCCATTTGGCGGAGTTGTCCGCCCCACCTGTTGCGGCGCCCGCCCGATCCGCATTTGACTCGTTCTTGGCCCGGCTTGCGCATCGGCGGAGAGGTGGCTGGTCCCCTTGCTTTCGGCCAAGAGTCTGTTCCAGGAGATCGTCGACAACGACGAGTCCTTCGCGCTGTTCTGCTCCATCGCCGCCAGCGGCGAGTCCCAGGGCGGCTGGGAGAACGCCCGCATCGCCGCCCTCGTCCCCGAGACCGAGCGCGACATGGCCCCCAAGATCACCCGCCACGGCGCCGACGAGGACAAGCACGGCCGCATCTTCCACGCCCTGATGAAGAAGCGCGGCCTGGACCCCGTCCCCGTACCGCCCGAGACCGACTACACCATGCTCCTCGAACGGGGCGGCATCGGTCTGGCCCACGACAAGCTCAAGCGGGACGAGCCTCTCACCGTCCAGGACGTCGTCACCTACCTCGCCCACAGCAGGGTCACCGAGCAGCGGGCCTCCGAGCAGATGCAGCTGCTGCGCAAGCAGTTCGCCGACCACCCCGACCTGGGCCGCGCGGTGAAGATGATCTCCAACGACGAGGACAACCACCTCGCCTACTGCCACGAGGAACTGCTCCGCTTCGCCCGCGCCGGACACGGCCGCACCATCCAGCGGACCCTGCGCGAGTGCGCGCTCGCCGAGATCCGGATCTACCGCGACGTCAGCCTCGCCGTGATGGCCCACATGGGCCGCATCCTCGGCTGGTCCAGGCCCAAGGCCGCGCTCCTGGCCCTCGGCATCCGCGCGGTGTACCTCGTCGAACGCCTCGTCGGCTGGCGCCGCATGGTCTCCCTCAGGATGCCGGCCCGCCGCAACGCCCTCGGCGGCCCCGCCGGCCCCGAACCGGAATTCGCCTGAGCCCCCGCTCCTGGACTGAGCCCTCCCGCTCCCGGGGCGGCCACGCCTGCTCTACAGCCACCCCCGGCTCTTGAACAGCCGGAACAGCAGCACCTCCAGCCCGGCCATCAGCACGATCACCGCCGGATACGACCACCCCCACCGCAGCTCCGGCATGTGCTCGAAGTTCATGCCGTAGACCCCGGCGATCATCGTCGGCACCGCCGCCATCGCCGCCCACGCCGAGATCTTCCGCATGTCGTCGTTCTGCCGCACGCTCATCTGCGCCAGATGCGCCGACAGGATGTCCGACACCAGCCGGTCCAGCCCCTCCACGGACTCGTTCACCCGGGTGAGGTGGTCGTGCACGTCACGGAAGAACGGCCGGGCCTTCTCCGCGACGAACGGCACGCTCACCCCGGAGACGCCCACCCCCGCCAGCCGGTTCATCGGCAGGGACAGCGGGCCCGTCGCCCGCCGGAACTCCAGGATCTGCCGCTTGAAGTTGTAGATCCGCGACGCGGTGTGCCGCGAGCCCCCGCCGCCCGGGGAGAAGACCTCCGCCTCCAGCTCCTCCAGATCGGTCCCCAGCTCGGTGGCGACCTCCAGATAGTGGTCGACGGTGGCGTCGGCGATCGCGTACAGCACGGCCGTCGGCCCCTTGCCCAGCAGCTCCGGCTCCTGCTCCAGCCGCTTGCGTACCGTCCCGAGCGGTGCGCCCTCCCCGTGCCGGACGGTCACCACGAATGCGTCACCGAGGAAGACCATGATCTCGCCGGAGGACACCGTGTCGCTCCGGGGCTCGTAGACGACCGGCTTGAGCACCAGGAACAGCGAGTCGTCGTACACCTCCAGCTTGGGCCTCTGATGCGCCTTGAGGGAGTCCTCGACGGCCAGCGGATGCAGGCCGAACTCCTGCGAGACCGCATCGAACTCGTCCTCGGTCGGCTCGTGCAGCCCGATCCACACGAAGCCCCCCGCCGACCGCGCCGTGGCGAGCGCAGAGGTGAAGTCCCCGTCCCCCTCCGCACGGCGCCCCTCCCGGTAGACGGCACAGTCGACGATCACGAAGCGCACGCTCCTTCCACCGGCCGCACGTCACAGCCCACCGTCCGGCTCACGCAGCTCACCACCCGCACCTCATGGCCCTCACGGCCCACCGGCCGGACCCTCCGGCCGAACGGCACGCCACCCCGCTCCTGCCCGATACGCCTACCCTGGGCCGCATGCCCACCTTGCTGCTGGTCCGGCACGGACGTTCCACCGCCAACACCGAGCGCGTGCTCGCCGGTCAGATGCCCGGCGTCGCCCTCGACGAACGCGGCGCCGCGCAGGCCGCCGCCCTGCCCGCGCGGCTCGCCGAGGTGCCCCTCGCCGAGGTCGTCACCAGCCCGCTGCAGCGCTGCCGCGAGACCATCGGCCCGCTGCTCGAGGCCCGCCCCGGCCTGACCGCGCACACCGACGACCGCATCGGCGAGTGCGACTACGGCGACTGGTCGGGCCGCAAGCTCGACGAGCTGAAGGACGAACCGCTGATGGAAGTGGTGCAGGCGCACCCGACGGCCGCGGCGTTCCCCGGCGGGGAGTCCATGCGGGCGATGCAGCACCGCGCCGCCGAGGCGGTGCGCGAGTGGAACGCGCGGGTGGAGCGCGACCACGGCGCCGACGCCGTGTACCTGATGTGTTCGCACGGGGACATCATCAAGTCCCTCGTCGCCGACGCACTCGGACTTCATCTCGACCTCTTCCAGCGGATCTCCGTAGATCCGTGTTCCGTCACCGCGATCCGCTACACCCGGCTGCGTCCCTTCCTGCTCCGCCTCGGCGACACCGGCGACTTCGCCTCGCTGGTGCCGAAGAACGAGCCGCCCGCCGACGACGCCACGGTCGGGGGCGGCGCGGGCGCACCGTGATCGTCGGCCGCAGTAGGGTGAAGCGGTTGCAGCACTGTCCGCCTTCGAGTTCACAAGCCGCCCGTACCCCCGACTCGCATCCCTACCCACAGCACCCACCACACCCACGACTCGCAATGGAGACAGGACGTGTCCCGTCAGGTGTTCCTCTATGACCAACCGGACCGCTTCGTGGCCGGTACGGTCGGACTGCCCGGGCGCCGTACGTTCTTCCTCCAGGCCTCCGCCGGCTCCCGGGTGACCAGCGTGGCCCTGGAGAAGACCCAGGTCGCCGCGCTCGCCGAGCGCATGGACGAACTGCTCGACGAGGTGGTCCGGCGCAGCGGCGGCAGCGCCGCGGTTCCGGCCGTGGCACCGGCCGAGATCACCGACACGGCCCCGCTGGACACCCCCGTGGAGGAGGAGTTCCGCGTCGGCACGATGGCCCTGGCCTGGGACGGCGAGGAGCAGCGCATGATCGTCGAGGCGCAGGCCCTGGTCGAGCTGGACGCGGAGTCCGAGGAGGATCTCGCCGAGGCCGAGGAGCGGCTGCTCCAGGACGAGGAGAACGGCCCCCCGATGCTGCGCGTCCGGCTCACCGGCGCACAGGCCCGGGCCTTCGCCAAGCGCGCCCTCGACGTCGTCAACGCCGGGCGGCCGCCGTGCCCGCTGTGCAGCCTCCCGCTCGACCCGGAAGGACACGTATGTCCGCGCCAGAACGGATACCGCCGCGGAGCGTGACGCCCGCCGGCCCGGCCGTCCGGGAGCTGCTCGCCCAGGGCGAGCTGACCGTGCGCGGCCGTATCCGTGAGGCGTCGAACGCCGCCCTGTACTGCACCGTCCGCCACGACGGCCGCGAGGCCGCCTGCGTCTACAAGCCGGTCGCGGGGGAGCGGCCCCTGTGGGACTTCCCCGACGGCACGCTCGCCGGGCGGGAGGTCGCGGCCTACGAGGTCTCCGAGGCGACCGGCTGGGGCCTGGTCCCGCCGACCGTGCTGCGCGACGGCCCGTACGGCGAGGGCATGTGCCAGCTGTGGATCGAGGCCGCGCCGGACGCCGAGCTGCTCGCCCTGGTGGACGGCGAGGAGCCGGAACCCGGCTGGAAGGCGATCGGCCTCGCCGACGTCGGCGAGGGCCGCAGCGCGCTGCTGGTGCACGCCGACGACGAGCGGCTGCGGCGGCTCGCGGTCCTGGACGCGGTGATCAACAACGCCGACCGCAAGGGCGGCCATCTGCTGCCCGCCGAGGACGGCCGCCTGTACGGGATCGACCACGGCGTCACCTTCAACGTCGAGAACAAGCTGCGCACCCTGCTGTGGGGCTGGGCGGGTGAGCCGCTGACGCCGGAGGCCCTGGAGGTCCTGGACGGGCTCGGCAAGGCGCTGGCGGACGGCGGTCCGCTCGCCGCCCGGCTCGCCCCGCTGCTCACCCCGGCCGAGATCGAGCAGACCCGCGCCCGGGTCGAGGGGCTGCTCACCAGCGGCCGTCACCCGGAGCCGAGCGGCGAGTGGCCCGCCATCCCCTGGCCGCCGGTCTGAGCGGCGCAGGCGCCCGGCTGCCCCGAGGGACGGTGCCGGAGCACCGGCGCTGCCCGTGTCCGGCCGCCCCGGGGGGACGGCGCCGAGGCACCGGCGCTGCCCGTGTCCGGCCGCCCCGGGGGGACGGCGCCGAGGCACCGGCGCTGCCCGTGTCCGGCCGGCCCGGGGGGACGGCGCCGAGGCACCGGCGCTGCCCGTGTCCGGCCGGCCCGGGGGGACGGCGCCGAGGCACCGGCGCTGCCCGTGTCCGGCCGCCCCGGAGGGACGGTGCCGGAGCACCGGTACCGCCCGCCGTGCGGACCGCGGGACGCGAAGAGCGGCGCAGCACAGCGGGCGGTGCTGCGCAAGAGCGCCTGTTTGGTCATCCGGCCTGCTCCGGTTCGTATCCGGAACTGCGGTCCGGTTAGGCTCGAGGCATGCATGCCTGGCCCGCTTCCGAAGTCCCCGCCCTGCCCGGTCAGGGCCGCGACCTGAGGATCCATGACACCGCGACCGGCGGTCCGGTCACCCTGGACCCCGGCCCCGTCGCCCGCATCTACGTCTGCGGCATCACCCCCTACGACGCCACCCACATCGGGCACGCGGCGACCTACAACGCGTTCGACCTCGTGCAGCGCGTGTGGCTCGACAACAAGCGGCAGGTGCACTACGTCCAGAACGTCACCGACGTCGACGATCCGCTGCTGGAGCGGGCCCAGCGCGACGGCGTCGACTGGGCCGTCCTCGCCGAGAAGGAGACCGCGCTCTTCCGCGAGGACATGACGGCCCTGCGGATGCTGCCCCCGCGCCACTACATAGGCGCCGTGGAGGCCATACCCGGCATCGTCCCGCTCGTGGAACGGCTGAAAGAGCTCGGCGCCGCCTACGAGGTCGAGGGCGACATCTACTTCTCCGTCGAGTCCGACCCGCACTTCGGGGAGGTCTCCCACCTCGACGCCGCCGCCATGCGGCTGCTGTCCGCCGAGCGCGGCGGGGACCCCGACCGGCCGGGCAAGAAGAACCCCCTCGACCCGATGCTGTGGATGGCCGCCCGCGAGGGCGAGCCCAGCTGGGACGGCGGTTCCCTCGGCCGGGGCCGCCCCGGCTGGCACATCGAGTGCGTGGCGATCGCCCTGGACCACCTCGGCATGGGCTTCGACGTCCAGGGCGGCGGCTCCGACCTGGTCTTCCCGCACCACGAGATGGGCGCCTCCCACGCCCAGGTGCTCACCGGCGAGTTCCCCATGGCCAAGGCCTATGTGCACGCCGGCATGGTCGCCCTGCACGGCGAGAAGATGTCCAAGTCCAAGGGCAACCTGGTCTTCGTCTCCCAGCTGCGCCGTGAGGGGGTCGACCCCGCCGCCATCCGGCTGGCGCTGCTCGCCCACCACTACCGCAGCGACTGGGAGTGGACCGACCAGGTCCTGCAGGACGCGGTGACCCGCCTCGGGCACTGGCGTGCGGCGGTCTCCCGCCCCGACGGCCCGCCCGCGGACGCGCTGGTCGAGGAGATCCGCGACGCCCTCGCCGACGACTTGAACGCCCCGGCCGCGCTGGCCGCCGTCGACCGCTGGGTGGTGCGGCAGGAGGAGACCGGCGGCACCGACACCGGCGCGCCCGGAATCGTCTCCCGCGCGGTGGACGCCCTGCTCGGCGTCGCGCTGTAGCGGGACGTCCGGCACCGGCGCGTCCTCGGACACCGGAAACGAGTGGGGCTCCCCGTCCAGGACGGGGAGCCCCACTCGCATGCCGGCAGACCGGCCATCGGTCGCCGGCCGTCAGTCCTCCGGGGACTCCTCGTCGTCGGAGTCCTGCTGCGGCGGCTTCGGCGGGCGGGTGCGCCCGCCCGGGGTGTCCCGCCGGTAGGACGACGGTCCCTCCCCGCCGTCCGCCGTGGCGTGCCCGCCCGCGGGCGGGCCCGAGGAGCCGTCACGCCGCCGCAGATAGCGCTCGAACTCGCGGGCGATCGCCTCACCGGACGCCTCCGGCAGCTCCGCGGTGTCGCGGGCCTCCTCCAGCGTCTGCACGTACTCGGCGACCTCGCTGTCCTCGGCGGCCAGCTGGTCCACGCCCACCTGCCAGGCGCGCGCGTCCTCGGGCAGCTCGCCCAGCGGGATCCGCACGTCGATCAGGTCCTCCAGGCGGTTGAGCAGCGCCAGCGTGGCCTTCGGGTTGGGCGGCTGGGAGACGTAGTGCGGCACCGCCGCCCACAGCGAGACCGCCGGGACGCCCGCGTGCGTGCACGCCTCCTGCAGCACGCCGACGATGCCTGTGGGACCCTCGTACTTGGTCTCCTCCAGGTCCATCCGGCGGGCCAGGTCCGCGTCGGAGGTGGTCCCGCTGATCGGGACCGGACGGGTGTGCGGGGTGTCCCCGAGCAGCGCGCCCAGGATCACCACCAGCTCGATGCCGAGCTCATGGGCGAAACCGAGCAGCTCGTTGCAGAACGAGCGCCACCGCATCGACGGTTCGATGCCGCGGACCAGCACCAGGTCGCGCGGCTTGTCACCGCCGACCCGGACCACCGACAACCTTGTCGTCGGCCAGGTGATCTTGCGGACACCGGCCTCCATGAACACCGTGGGACGGTTCACCTGGAAGTCGTAGTAGTCCTCGGCGTCCAGCGCCGCGAACACCTCGCCCTTCCACTCCCGCTCCAGATGCGCGACCGCGGTCGAGGCGGCGTCGCCGGCATCGTTCCAGCCCTCGAACGCGGCCACCATGACCGGGTCGACCAGCTCGGGAACCCCCTCGAGCTCGATCACCCACGGCCTCCTTCCGACGAGCCCTCACGTACCCCCCAACCTTACGGCGTGCGGAGGGGACGCCCGCAGCCCCCTCGCAGAGGGAGTGCCCCATCACTGCCCCTGCGGGACGCACGGAAACACCGGGTGGCGGGCACCGGCCAATCCGGTCGTCCCCGAACGGAGTTCGGCCCGCGTCGTGCGGGTGCGGGCCGGTGGTGAGCGGCCTCCCCAAGGACGGCGAAGGGGCGGCCCCGTCGGCGAGGGGCCGCCCCCGGACCGGCTCCCGTGCGGGGGAGCCGGGCTCTCACGCCTGCTTCTTGTCCAGGATCTCCTGCACGTCCGCGCGGACCTCGTCGGTGGCCAGGCCGCGGATCGTCAGGGTGGTGCGGCGGCGCAGCACGTCGTCCACCGTCTCGGCCCACTCGTGGTCCCGGGCCCAGACGACCTGCGCCCAGATCTCCGGCGCGTCCGGGTGGATGCGCCGGCCGAGCGCCGGGTCCTCGTTGGCCAGGCGGGCGATGTCGAAGGCCAGCGAACCGTAGTGGGTGGCCAGGTGCTTCGCGGTGTCCGCGGCCATCCGCGGGCCCGGCGCCGGGTGATCGACCAGCAGCCGGTGGGCCACGGCGCGCGGGTTGGCGACGCCGGGCAGCGGCAGCTTCTTCGGCAGCGAACCGATCGGCTCGAAGTCGTCGCCCAGCGGCCGGCCCGGCAGCGTCTGCAGCTTGCGCATCACCGTCCGGCCGATGTGGCGGAAGGTGGTCCACTTGCCGCCGGCCACGGAGAGCATGCCGCCCCGGCCCTCGGTCACCACGGTCTCCCGCTTGGCCTTCGCGGTGTCGCCGGGACCGCCCGGCAGCACCCGCAGACCGGCGAAGGAGTAGGTGATCAGGTCGCGCTTCAGCTGCTGGTCACGGATGGAGAAGGCGGCCTCGTCGAGGATCTGGGAGACGTCCTTCTCGATGACCGCCACCTCGGCCGGGTCGCCCTCGTACTCCTCGTCGGTCGTGCCCAGCAGCAGCATGTCCTCCCAGGGGAGGGCGAAGGTGATCCGGTACTTGTCGATCGGGGTGGCCAGCGCGGCCCGCCACGGGGAGGTCCGCTTCAGGACCAGGTGCGCGCCCTTCGACAGGCGGATGGACGGAGCGGCGTTGGGGTCCTCCATCCGGCGCAGGTGGTCGACCCACGGTCCGGTCGCGTTCAGCACGAGCCGGGCGTTCACCCCGAACTCGTCGCCGGAGAGCCGGTCGCGCAGCTCGGCGCCGGTGACCCGGCCCCGGGTGAAGCGCAGCCCCGTCACCTCGGCGTGGTTGAGGACGACGGCGCCCGCGTCGGCCGCGGCCCGTACCGTCATCAGCGCCATGCGCGCGTCGTTCATCTGGTCGTCGCCGTACACGGCGACGGCCTTGAGGTTCTCGGTGCGCAGCTCGGGGACGTCCTGCGCGGCCTTGGAGGGGCTGAGCAGGTGGCCGACGCCGTCACCGAAGGCGGAGAGCGCGGAGTAGGCGAACACGCCCGCCCCGAGCTTCGCCGCGCCGTGCGGCCCGCCCTTGTACACGGGGAGGTAGAAGGTCAGCGGATTCGCCAGGTGGGGGGCCACCTGGCGGGAGACCGCACGGCGCTCGAAGTGGTTCTCCGCCACCAGCTTCACCGCGCCGGTCTGCAGGTAGCGCAGACCGCCGTGGAGCAGCTTGGAGGAGGCGGAGGAGGTGGCGCCGGCCCAGTCGCCGGCGTCCACCAGAGCCACCCTGAGGCCGGACTGCGCGGCGTGCCAGGCGGTGGAGATGCCCAGAATGCCGCCGCCGATGACGAGAAGGTCGTACGACGCCTTGGCAAGCTGCTCCCTGGTCTCGGCCCGGCTCGGGTTCGAGCCGGAGGCCGGGCGCGTGCCCAGAGCAGGTATGGACTGCAGGGTGGACTGAGTGGTCATGTCGGGTTCTTACTCCTCGTCCTCGAGCCAGCCCATGGTCCGCTCGACGGCCTTGAGCCAGTTCTTGTACTCACGGTCGCGGGTCTCCGCGTCCATGCGGGGTGTCCACTCGGCGGCCCGGCGCCAGTTGGCGCGCAGGTCGTCGGTGCTGTTCCAGAAGCCGACGGCGAGGCCGGCGGCGTATGCGGCGCCGAGGCAGGTGGTCTCGGCGACCATCGGGCGCACCACGGGGGCGTCCAGGAAGTCCGAGAGCGTCTGCATCAGCAGGTTGTTGGAGGTCATGCCGCCGTCGACCTTGAGGGCGGTCAGCTCCACTCCGGAGTCCTTCGTCATGGCGTCCGCGATCTCCCGCGTCTGCCAGGCGGTGGCCTCCAGGACGGCGCGCGCGAGGTGCGCCTTGGTGACGTACCGGGTCAGGCCGGCGATCACACCGCGGGCGTCGGCGCGCCAGTACGGGGCGAACAGGCCGGAGAAGGCCGGCACGAAGTAGGCGCCGCCGTTGTCCTCGACGGAGAGCGCGAGGGTCTCGATCTCGGCGGCGGTGGAGATCAGGCCCATCTGGTCGCGCATCCACTGCACCAGCGAGCCGGTGACGGCGATCGAGCCCTCCAGGGCGTAGACCGGCTTCTGGTCGCCGATCTGGTAGCCGACCGTGGTCAGCAGGCCGCTGTAGGAGTTGATCAGCTTGTCACCGGTGTTCATCACCATGAAGGTGCCGGTGCCGTAGGTCGACTTGGTCTCGCCCTCGGAGAAGCAGGTCTGGCCGAACAGGGCCGCCTGCTGGTCGCCGAGCGCGGAGGCGACCGGGATGCCGCCGAGCAGGTCGCCCAGCTTGCCGCCCTTGATCTCGCCGTAGACCTCGGCGGAGGAGCGGATCTCCGGGAGCATCGCGAGCGGCACGCCGATGGACTCGGCGATCTTCTCGTCCCACTGCATGGTGTGCAGGTTCATCAGCAGGGTGCGGGAGGCGTTGGTGACGTCGGTGACGTGCCGCCCGCCGTTCACACCGCCGGTCAGGTTCCAGATGACCCAGGTGTCCATGGTGCCGAAGAGGATGTCGCCCGCCTCGGCGCGCTCTTTGAGGCCCTCGACGTTGTCGAGCAGCCAGCGGGCCTTGGGACCGGCGAAGTAGGAGGCGAGGGGAAGGCCGGTCTCGCGGCGGAAGCGGTCCTGGCCGACGTTGCGCCCGAGCTCCTTGCACAGGGCGTCGGTGCGGGTGTCCTGCCAGACGATGGCGTTGTGGACGGGCTCACCGGTGTTCTTGTCCCACAGCACGGTGGTCTCGCGCTGGTTGGTGATGCCGATGGCCTTGATGTCGTCGCGGGTGATGCCGGCCTTCTCCACGGCACCGGCGACGACCTCCTGCACATTGGTCCAGATCTCGGTGGCGTCGTGCTCGACCCAGCCCGGCTTGGGGAAGATCTGCTCGTGCTCCTTCTGGTCGACGGCGACGATGCGGCCGTCGCGGTCGAAGACGATGCAGCGGGACGAGGTCGTGCCCTGGTCGATGGCTGCGATGAACGGGCCGGCGGTGTGGGCGTCGGTCACTGTGTGCTCCTGGGGGTTCCTTGGTTACGGGGCTTTACGTACGGCGCTTCTACTGAAGCTCAGGCGAAGGCGACGTTGTAGATGCCGGCCGCGATGGCGCCGCCGATCAGCGGACCGACCACCGGGATCCAGGCGTAGCCCCAGTCGGAGCCGCCCTTGTTGGGCAGGGGCAGCAGGGCGTGCACGATGCGGGGGCCGAGGTCGCGGGCCGGGTTGATGGCGTAGCCGGTCGGACCGCCCAGCGACAGGCCGATCGAGACGACCACGAGCGCCGTGATCAGACCGCCGAGGACACCGAGGCCGTTGCCCTCGGCGTTGAGGCCCTGGGTGAGCACGGCGAGCAGCAGAACGATGGTGCCGATGATCTCCGTGGCCAGGTTCTGCACCGCGTGGCGGATCTCCGGGCCGGTGGAGAAGATGCCGAGCACCGGGCCCGCGCCCTGTTCCTGGGCCTCGACCGACTTGGCGGTGGTGGCCTGCGCCCCCGGACCGCCGACGATCTCCTTGTCGGTGAGGTGGGCGTGGAACTGGCCGTAGTAGGCCACCCAGACCAGTGCCGCACCGATCATCGCGCCCAGGAACTCTCCGGCGAAGTAGGTCGGAACGTTCGACCACTCGCCGTCCTTGATGGCGAGAGCCACGGTCACGGCCGGGTTGAGGTGTGCGCCGGACATGGGACCGGCGATGTACACCGCCGTCATGACGGCGAAGCCCCAGCCGAAGGCGATGGTGAGCCAGCCGGCGTTACGGGCCTTGGAGGCCTTCAGCGTCACGGCGGCACACACGCCGCCGCCGAGCAGGATGAGTATGGCGGTACCGATGGTCTCGCCGATGAAGATGTCGGAGCTGGACACCCGCGACTCCTTTGTCCTTACGTCCAGGGAAGCCGACCCCCGGGTCCCACCGGGGAGCGGCGCCCTCGAGGGGTGAGAGCGAAGCCGGCCCTTGGCGTTGCCACACTCTAGCGCGTATTGCCGGTAGGTGTTCGACAATGCCGACCGATGGACGGGAGTCTTGCCCGGCGTAAGACGTGCGTCAAGAGTCTGGTTGTCGAAAGTGCGATCGTTATGGATCGCCGTGAGTTATTGATCTACGGGTGGAACCTGTCACCCTGTGCCCGATATGTCCGTCTCAGGGTATGGCCGGAGCCGGAACGCCGTACGGCATCCCGGTCCTCGTGCCCCGCAGTGGCCCCGTGCGCGCCGGGCCGGCTCAGAAGCGCCCGGCGCCCAGATCCCGCGACACGGCGCGGGCGCAGTCGCGCACCGCCGCGATCAGCTCGGGGCGCAGCGCCCCCTCCTCGTCGGGCCGGCACACCCGCTCCACGGCGCCGGTGATGCCCACCGCGCCCACCGGCATGCGCCGCCGGTCGTGGATCGGCGCCGCGATGGAGGCGACGCCCTCCCAGGTCTCCTCCACGTCCGCCGCGTAGCCGCGCGCCCGGGTGAGGTCGAGGATGCTCTCGAAGGCGTCCAGGTCGCACACGGTCCGCTCGGTGAACGCCTTGCGGTCGGCCTCGATCGCCTCGCTGTGCGCCACCGGGTCGTAGGCGGAGAGCACCTTGCCCAGCGCCGTGGAGTGCAGGGGCTGCATGGCGCCTATCTCCAGCACCTGCCGGCTGTCGTCGGGCCGGAAGACGTGGTGCACGATCAGTACGCCCTGCTGGTGCAGCACACCCAGATAGACGCTCTCGCCGCTGGAGCGGGCCAGGTCGTCGGTCCACACCAGCGCCCGCGCCCGCAGCTCGTGCACGTCCAGGTAGGTGGTGCCCAGGCGCAGCAGCTCCGCGCCCAGCTGATAGCGGCCGGAGGCCTCGTCCTGCTCGACGAAGCCCTCCTGCTGAAGGGTGCGGAGTATCCCGTGGGCGGTGCCCTTGGCGAGGCCCAGCGACGAGGCGATGTCCGACAGACCGAGCCGTCGCTCGCCGCCCGCGAGCAGCCGCAGCATCGCCGCCGCCCGTTCGAGCGACTGGATGTTCCGTGCCATCGCCGTACTGCCTCCGTCCCCTTCGAGCGTCGACGTGCGACGTCGATGCCGCTGTTCGGCAATGTCGAACACTACCGGTCCATGCCGACCTCTCGCTAATGGTCGTGCAAGATCCGTTGCTTCAACTGCCGCACACGCCGCAGCCGCCGGTCATCATCGTCCGCCCCGTGGACGCTCTGAACATCAGGGCGCGGTCCCGGATACCCTGACGGCGTGCGCCTGCGCCGGGGAAGTCCCCCCGTGACTTCCGGGCAGGCGCAAAGCCGACAGCCGTCGCACCTGAGGGAGCCCCTTTCATGGCCTCGTTGCCGCCCACCCCTACCGCCGACAGCAGGACCCGTGTGTCCGAACTCCGCGAGGCGCTCGCCACCCGAGTGGTCGTAGCCGACGGAGCGATGGGCACCATGCTCCAGGCCCAGGACCCCACGCTCGAGGACTTCCAGAACCTCGAGGGCTGCAACGAGATCCTGAACCTGACCCGCCCCGACATCGTCCGTTCGGTCCACTCCGAGTACTTCGACGCCGGAGTCGACTGCGTCGAGACCAACACGTTCGGCGCCAACCACACCGCAATGGCGGAGTACGACATCTCCGACCGGGTGTACGAGCTGTCCGAGGCGGGTGCCCGGATCGCCCGCGAGGTGGCCGACGAGCACGCCGCCCGCGACGGCCGCACCCGCTGGGTGCTCGGCTCCATCGGCCCCGGCACCAAGCTGCCCACCCTGGGCCACATCGACTACGGCACCATCCGCGACGGCTACCAGGCCAACGCCGAGGGCCTGCTCGCGGGCGGCGCCGACGCGCTGATCGTGGAGACCACCCAGGACCTGCTGCAGACCAAGGCGTCCATCCTGGGCGCCCGCAAGGCGATGGAGGCGACCGGCACCGAGGTGCCGCTGCTGGCCTCCATGGCCTTCGAGACCACCGGCACCATGCTGCTCGGCAGCGAGATCGGGGCCGCGCTGACCGCGCTGGAGCCGCTCGGCATCGACATGATCGGCCTGAACTGCTCCACCGGCCCCGCCGAGATGAGCGAGCACCTGCGCTTCCTCGCCCGGCACTCGCGCATCCCGCTGCTGTGCATGCCCAACGCCGGCCTGCCCGTCCTCACCAAGGACGGCGCCCACTTCCCGCTCGACGCCAAGGGTCTGGCCGACGCCCAGGAGGCCTTCGTCCACGACTACGGCCTGTCCCTGGTCGGCGGCTGCTGCGGCACCACCCCTGAGCACCTGCGCCGGCTGGTGGAGCGGGTGCGGGGCGTGACCCCGCCGGAGCGCGACCCGCAGCCCGAGCCGGGCGCCGCCTCCCTCTACCAGTCGGTGCCGTTCCGCCAGGACACCTCCTACCTGGCCATCGGCGAGCGCACCAACGCCAACGGCTCGAAGAAGTTCCGCGAGGCCATGCTGGACGGCCGCTGGGACGACTGCGTGGAGATGGCCCGCGAGCAGATCCGCGAGGGCGCGCACATGCTCGACCTGTGCGTCGACTACGTCGGCCGCGACGGCGTCGCCGACATGCGCGAGCTGGCCGGGCGCTTCGCCACCGCCTCCACCCTGCCGATCGTGCTGGACTCCACCGAGGTGGACGTCATCCGGGCGGGCCTGGAGAAGCTCGGCGGACGCGCCGTGATCAACTCGGTCAACTACGAGGACGGCGACGGACCCGACTCCCGCTTCGCGCAGGTCACCCGGCTCGCCAAGGAGCACGGCGCCGCGCTGATCGCGCTCACCATCGACGAGGAGGGCCAGGCCCGCACCGCCGAGAAGAAGGTCGAGATCGCCGAACGCCTGATCGCCGACCTCACCGGCAACTGGGGCATCCGCGAGGAGGACATCCTCGTCGACTGCCTGACCTTCACCATCTGCACCGGGCAGGAGGAGTCCCGCAAGGACGGCGTCGCCACCATCGAGGCCATCCGCGAGCTCAAGCGGCGTCACCCGCGCGTGCAGACCACGCTCGGCCTGTCCAACATCTCCTTCGGCCTCAACCCGGCCGCCCGCATCCTGCTGAACTCCGTCTTCCTCGACGAGTGCGTCAAGGCGGGCCTGGACTCGGCGATCGTGCACGCGAGCAAGATCCTGCCCATCGCCCGGTTCAGCGAGGAGGAGGTCAGCACCGCGCTCGACCTCATCTACGACCGGCGGCGCGAGGGCTACGACCCGCTGCAGAAGCTGATGCAGCTCTTCGAGGGCGCCACCGCCAAGTCCCTGAAGGCGGGCAAGGCGGAGGAGCTGGCCGCGCTGCCGCTGGAGGAGCGCCTGAAGCGGCGCATCATCGACGGCGAGCGCAACGGCCTGGAGGCCGACCTCGACGAGGCCCTCAAGACCCGCAAGGCCCTGGACATCGTCAACGACACGCTGCTCGACGGCATGAAGGTCGTCGGCGAGCTGTTCGGCTCCGGGCAGATGCAGCTGCCGTTCGTGCTCCAGTCCGCCGAGGTGATGAAGGCCGCGGTGGCCCACCTCGAGCCGCACATGGAGAAGACCGACGAGGCCGGCAAGGGCACCATCGTGCTGGCCACCGTCCGGGGCGACGTGCACGACATCGGCAAGAACCTGGTCGACATCATCCTGTCGAACAACGGCTACAACGTGGTCAACCTCGGCATCAAGCAGCCGGTCTCGGCGATCCTGGAGGCCGCCGAGGAGCACCAGGCCGATGTGATCGGCATGTCCGGGCTGCTGGTGAAGTCCACGGTGATCATGAAGGAGAACCTGGAGGAGCTGAACCAGCGCGGCCTCGCCGCCCGGTACCCGGTCATCCTCGGCGGCGCCGCCCTCACCCGCGCCTATGTCGAGCAGGACCTGCACGAGCTCTACCAGGGCGAGGTCCGCTACGCCCGCGACGCCTTCGAGGGCCTGCGCCTGATGGACGCCCTCATCGGCATCAAGCGCGGCGTGCCCGGCGCCAAGCTGCCCGAGCTGCGCCAGCGCCGGGTCCGCGCGGCCACCGTCGAGGTCGAGGAGCGCCCCGAGGCCGGGCACGTCCGGTCCGACGTCGCCACCGACAACCCGGTGCCCACCCCGCCGTTCTGGGGCACCCGCGTGGTCAAGGGCATCCAGCTCAAGGAGTACGCGAGCTGGATCGACGAGGGCGCCCTGTTCAAGGGGCAGTGGGGGCTCAAGCAGGCCCGCACCGGCGAGGGCCCGACCTACGAGGAGCTCGTCGAGACCGAGGGCAGGCCCCGGCTGCGCGGCCTGCTGGACAAGCTCCAGAGGGAGAACCTGCTGGAGGCGGCCGTGGTCTACGGCTACTTCCCGTGCGTCTCCAAGGACGACGACCTGATCATCCTCGACGAGCAGGGCAACGAGCGCACCCGCTTCACCTTCCCGCGCCAGCGCCGCGGCCGCAGGCTGTGCCTGGCCGACTTCTTCCGCCCGGAGGAGTCCGGCGAGAAGGACGTCGTCGGCCTCCAGGTCGTCACCGTCGGCTCCCGCATCGGCGAGGAGACCGCGCGGCTGTTCGAGGCCAACGCCTACCGCGACTACCTGGAGCTGCACGGGCTGTCCGTGCAGCTCGCGGAGGCGCTCGCCGAGTACTGGCACGCCCGGGTCCGCTCCGAGCTGGGCTTCGCGGGGGAGGACCCCGCCGAGATGGAGGACATGTTCGCCCTGAAGTACCGGGGCGCCCGCTTCTCCCTCGGCTACGGCGCCTGCCCCGACCTGGAGGACCGCGCCAAGATCGCCGACCTGCTCCAGCCGGAACGCATCGGCGTCCGTCTCTCCGAGGAGTTCCAGCTGCACCCCGAGCAGTCCACCGACGCCATCGTGATCCACCACCCGGAGGCCAAGTACTTCAACGCCCGCTGAGACCGCGCCGGGGCCCCGTCAGCGGGCCCCGGCGCGGGACAAGAGGCGTTCGTCCGGCCCACGACGTACACTGGTCGGTCCACTGCAGGCCGGTTCCCGCATGGGGAACCGGCCTGATCGTCCCTGTGAAGGAGGTACGTGGATGACCAGTACGGTCCCCGCGCTCGGTACCCGGACGGCCGAGGGCTCCGCCCTGCAGGCCGTGCTCCTCGACATGGACGGCACGCTGGTGGACACCGAGGGCTTCTGGTGGGACGTCGAGTGCGAGGTCTTCGCCTCCCTCGGCCACACCCTCGACGAATCCTGGCGCCATGTCGTGGTCGGCGGGCCGATGACCCGCAGTGCGGGGTTCCTGATCGAGGCGACCGGTGCCGACATCTCCCTCGAAGAACTCACGGTGCTGCTCAACGACGGATTCGAGCAGCGCATCGGCCAGGCCCTGCCGCTGATGCCCGGCGCCGCCCGGCTGCTCGCCGAACTGCGCGAGTACGAGATCCCCACGGCGCTCGTCTCCGCCTCCCACCGGCGCATCATCGACCGCGTGCTGTCCGTCCTCGGCTCGCACCACTTCGCGCTGTCGGTCGCGGGCGACGAGGTCCCGCGCACCAAGCCGCACCCCGACCCCTACCTGGCGGCCGCGGCCGGGCTGGGCGTGGACCCGATGCGGTGCGCCGTCGTCGAGGACACCGCGACCGGAGTGGCTTCCGCCGAGGCGGCCGGCTGCCAGGTCGTGGCCGTGCCCTCCGTCGCGCCGATCATGCCGGCTGCCGGCCGTACCGTCGTTCCCTCGCTGGAAGTCGTGAACCTGTCATTTCTGCATGGCCTGATGACGGAAATGCTCTGACCGTTCACCCAGCGTGCAACCGGCCTTGCGTAGTAATTTCCACCCGAACACTCCGTGGCCGTCAGCACATCTGTACGAGGAAATTCGGCCGCTCAACCGCGGATGATTTCCAGTACCACCGACCCTGTTTTTGCTGTGATTTTCACCACGTTCACGGGGGTCGACGACGGGGGCGGCATGTGCCGTCCGCCCCTTTTCGGCGGTCGCGGGTGCGCCCTTGTGTCCCGATTGGGTGGCGGCTGTACGAATCCTTCCCGGGGCACCTTTACCGATGCGTTCACACCCGGTTCCGCTGCGTGATGAGGGCCCAACTCCGGTGACTGCGAACCCTTCTGCGGGTGCGGACTAATCTCATCGCGAGAACATCGCCCCAACGCCGTGGTCCGCTGCGCCACCCCTGCATGCCGGATACACGGAGTCGACAGCTGTGGAGAAACCCGAGCATGAACCGGAAGACTTTGGTGCCTGCGGCCGCACTCGGCCTGCTCGCACCGGTGCTCGCCGCCTGTGGTGACACCGAGAGCGGGCGCACCGACGGCGACGCGATCGTCGTCGGCACCACGGACCGGTTCACCGCCTCCGAGGAGACGCCCGCGCCCCTGGACCCCGCCTACGCCTACGGCGTGGACACCTGGAACATCCTCCGCCAGACCGTGCAGACGCTGATGGTCCAGCCGCGCGGCGAGGGCGAACCCGTGCCCGAGGCGGCCGAGTCCTGCGGCTTCACCGACGCCGGCAACGAGCGCTACAGCTGCACCCTGCGCGACGGCCTGACCTTCGCCGACGGCGACCCCATCACCGCCGCCGATGTGAAGTACTCCATCGACCGGGCCCGCTCCCTGAAGGCCGACAGCGGCGTCTCCGCCCTGCTGTCCACCATCGACACCGTGGAGACCCAGGGCGACCGCGAGGTCATCTTCCACCTCAAGACCGCCGACGCCACCTTCCCGTACAAGCTGTCCACCCCGGTCGCCGGCATCGTCGACCCGGACGACTACGCCAAGGACAAGCTGCGCGAGGGCTTCGAGGTCGACGGCTCCGGCCCCTACACCGTGGACATCGAGGCCGAGAACGACGAGCTGGTCCGCGCCACCTTCACCAAGAACCCCGACTACAAGGGCGCTCTGAAGGTGAACAACGAGAAGGTCGTGATGGTCTCCTTCGACAGCGCCGACGCCATGGGCGAGGCGCTGGAGAAGAACGACATCGACGTCATGAGCCGCACGATGTCGCCCGAGCAGATCAAGGAGCTCTCCGGCAACGCCGACGACGACATCGACCTGGTCGAGCTGCCCGGCCTGGAGATCCACTACCTGGGCTTCAACACCGAGGCCGGACCGGCGAAGAGCAAGGCCGTCCGCCAGGCCATGGCCCAGATCGTCGACCGCGGCGAACTCGTCTCCAAGGTCTACGGCAGCCAGGCCGAGCCGCTGTTCTCCCTGGTCCCGGCCAGCGTCACCGGCCACTCCAACTCGTTCTTCAACAAGTACGGCGAGCCCAGCACCGCCAAGGCCCGCGCCCTGCTGGAGCAGGCCGGCATCTCCACGCCCGTCGAAGTGACGCTGCACTACACCACCGACCACTACGGACCGGCCACCAAGAAGGAGTTCGAGCAGCTCCAGAAGCAGCTCAACGACAGCGGCCTGTTCAAGGTCGGCATCGAGGGCGAGCCCTGGTCGACGTTCCGCCCCGCCGAGCTCAAGGGCAAGTACGACGTCTACGGAATGGGCTGGTTCCCCGACTTCCCCGACGCCGACAACTTCCTCGCTCCCTTCCTGGACGAGGACAACTTCCTCAACTCGCCGTACTCCAACGCCGAGATCCAGAAGAAGCTGATTCCCCAGTCGCGCCGCCAGGCCGACCGGCTCTCCGCGGCCGGAAGCCTGACGGCGATGCAGAACACCGTGGCCGAGGACGTGCCGGTCCTGCCCCTGTGGCAGGGCAACCAGTACGTCGCCGCCCGCGGCGACATCACCGGCACCGCCTACGCCCTCAACTCCTCCTCCACGCTCCAGCTGTGGGAGCTCGGCCGCGGAGTGAGCGGCTGACGGACCGTCCTGGTCCCGGGCGAGGACGTGGCCCGGGATCCGAAGCAACGAACGACAAGGCACACACGTGAACCTGCGCAACCAGTGGCGGGTCCTGCCGATCGTGGCAGTACTCGCCTCCGGCCTGCTGACCGGCTGCGGATCGGAGAACGGCGACTCGGGGGACGACGGCAACAACGTCGTCGTCGGCATGTCCGACGACGTCCTCGCCACCGACCCCGCCTCGGGCTACGACCCGGGCTCCTGGCTGTTGTTCAACAACGTCTTCCAGTCGCTGCTCAGCTTCCCCAAGGGAGCCACCGAGCCGCAGCCGGAGGCCGCCCAGGAATGCTCGTTCCAGGGCACCGGGACCAAGGTCTACACGTGCACCCTCAAGGACGGGCTGAAGTTCAGCAACGGTGACCCGCTCACCTCGAAGGACGTCAAGTTCTCCTTCGACCGCATGCTGAAGATCGACGACCCCGACGGCCCGGCGATCATGTTCCCGAGCCTGGAGAAGGTGGAGACCCCGGACGACAAGACCGTCGTCTTCCGCCTCAACACGCCCGACGCCACCTTCCCGAGCAAGATCGCCTCCGGTGCCGGCTCCATCGTCAACCACCGCGAGTACGACGCCAACGGGCTGCGCAAGGACGGCAAGGCGGTCGGCTCCGGCCCCTACAAGCTGGACTCCTTCACCGACAAGGAAGCCGTCTTCTCCGTCAACGAGCACTACAAGGGCACCGTCGAGCCCAAGAACACCGGCGTCACGCTGAGGTTCTTCCACGGGGACCAGGACGCCCTGAAGCAGGCCGTCCAGAACGCCGAGGTCGACGTCGCCTACCGAGGCCTCACCGCCGAGGCCATCTCCGACCTGGAGAAGTCCGACGACGGCACCGGCGCCATCGAGGTCATAGAGGGCAGCAGCGCCGAGGTCCAGCACCTGGTGTTCAACATGGATCACCCGGTCACCGGCAAGCTGGGCGTGCGCAAGGCCATCGCCCATCTGCTCGACCGCGACGCCCTGATCCAGGACGTCTACCAGGGCACCGCCACCCCGCTGTACTCGATCATCCCGGCCGGTATCGGCGGCCACAACACCGCCTTCTTCGACACCTACGGCGACCGCCCCTCCAAGGCCAAGGCCGCCGCGGCGCTCGCCGAGGAGGGCATCACCGGCAAGGTGAAGCTCACCCTCTGGTCCACCCCGTCCCGCTACGGCCCGGCCACCGACCAGGAACTCGCCACGATCGCCAAGCAGCTCAACGACTCCGGCCTGTTCGACGCCCAGATGAAGTCCGTCGACTTCGAGCAGTACGAGAAGGACATCGAGGCCGGCAAGTACGGCGTCTATGTCAAGGGCTGGGTGCCCGACTACCCCGACGCCGACAACTTCACCGCCCCCTTCTTCGGCAAGGGCAACGTCCTGAACAACAACTACGAGAACGACACCATCACCGGCATGCTGATCCCCAGCACCGCCGCCGAGGGCGACCGCTCCGCCACCGACCAGGAGTTCGGCCGGCTGCAGGACATCGTCGCCGACGAACTGCCCGTCCTCCCGGTGTGGCAGGGCAAGCAGTACGCCGTCGTCCGCGACGGCGTCGCCGGGCTCGAGTACTGCCTCGACGCCTCCACCGTCTTCCGCTTCTGGGAGATCAGCAAGAGCGAGGTCTGAGCGGGCCACGGCCCGGCAACGGCAGCAGGGCGCCCCTTCCGTACGGGAAGGGGCGCCCTGATCCGTTCTGTTTCGACGCCCTGTCAGGTTCGTTGTGACTCGAACCGTCACGCCGAGCCGGGGTCACTGCGTGCCGGGACGCACCAGCCCGCTCTCGTAGGCGTACACCGCCGCCTGCACCCGGTCCCTGAGGCCCAGCTTGGTCAGCACATGGCCCACATGCGTCTTCACGGTCGTCTCGCTGACGAACAGATCCGCCGCGATCTCCGCGTTCGACAGGCCGCGCGCCACCAGCTTCAGCACCTCGACCTCACGGTCGGTCAGCCTGTGCAGCGTGTCCGGCACCGGCTCCTCGCCCGAGGGCAGATGCGTCGCGTACTTGTCCAGCAGCCGCCGCGTGATGCTCGGGGCCAGCATCGCCTCACCGGCCGCCACCACCCGGATCGCCTGCACCAGCTCGTTGGCCGGGGCGTCCTTCAGCAGGAAGCCGCTGGCCCCCGCCTTCAGCGCCTCCACCACGTACTCGTCCAGGTCGAACGTCGTCAGCACCAGCACCTTGGCCGGGCCGTTCCGCTCCGGGCCGGTGATCTGCCGGGTCGCCTCCACCCCGTCCATCCGCGGCATGCGGATGTCCATCAGCACCACATCGGGCTGCAGGGCACGCACCTGGTCAAGGGCCTGGAGGCCGTCACCGGCCTCGCCGACGACCGCGATGTCCTGCTCGGCCTCCAGGATCATCCGGAAGCCCGTACGCAGCAGCGGCTGGTCGTCGACCAGTAGGACGCGGATGGCCACGTAAGTCTCCTTCTCGCTAGTCCGGCCCCATTCTGCCCTGTTGAGGCCCGCCGGACCCGGCCGCCCTCACCGGCAGCGGATACGGCGGGGGAGTACCGCCGAACTCCGGGCAGAGCGCCTGGTGGTCGCACCAGCCGCACAGCTTCGTGGGACGCGGCCGCCAGTCACCCGTCTCCGTCGCCCGGCGGATCGCCTCCCACAGCGCCAGCAGCTTGCGCTCCACCCGCTGCAGATCGGCCGGGACCGGGTCGTAGGTGAGCACCTCGCCGCTGCCCAGATACACCAGCTGCAGCCGGCGCGGGACCACGCCCTTCAGCCGCCACACCACCAGCGCGTAGAACTTCATCTGGAACAGGGCGTCCTCCGCGTACTCCGGGCGGGGCGCCCTGCCCGTCTTGTAGTCGACGATGCGCACCTCGCCGGTGGGCGCCACGTCCACCCGGTCGATGATGCCGCGGAGCATGAGCCCCGACTCCAGCTCCGCCTCGACGAACAGCTCCCGCTCCGCAGGCTCCAGCCGGCTCGGGTCCTCCAGCGTGAACCACCGCTCGACCAGCGCCTCCGCCTCCGCGAGCCAGCGCGCCAGCCGCTCGCCCTCCGGGTCGTCGGCGAACAGCTCCAGAACCTCCGGCCGGGATTCACGCAGCCGGTCCCACTGGGCCGGGATCAGCGCCTTGGCCCGCGGCGCGGTCCGCTCGGCCGCCGGGGCGTCGAACAGCCGCTCGAGCACAGCGTGCACCAGCGTGCCCCGGGTCGCCGCCTCGCTGGGCTTCTCCGGCAGCCGGTCGATCACCCGGAACCGGTACAGCAGCGGGCAGCGCATGAAGTCGCTCGCACGCGAGGGGGACAGCGAGGCGGGCGGTATGGCGGGGACACCGGCCGGCACGTCCGGCTCGTCCCGCGGCATGACCGCGCTCTCGTCGCACTGCTGCGCGTCCTCGGTGCTCGTCTCCATGACCACAGACCATACGACCCGCCACCGACAGTGACGCGGGCGCCCGTAGGCGTGACGCAGCAGGACGCAGCAGGACGGACGAGGACGGAGGAGCATGGAGGGGTACGCAGGGGCGAGGAGGGAAAGGAGGGGAGCGAGAGGCGCGGCCGCGGGCGGGGAACGACAGGGGTGCCGAGGCGAGACGGGCGGCGACGGCCGCATACCATCGACTCGAGACCTCCCGTCCGGCAGGCGCGGGAGACGCAGCGAACGAGGGGACACCGGTGGACGTAAGCGGCGGGCGCGGGCAGCCGCAGCCCGGCAACGACAAGTCGGCCGAGCACCACCACAAGCCCATCCCTCCGGCCCCCGACCCGGCCACCCCTGCGCCCCCGGACGCCGCCGAACAGTTCGCACAACCCGGCCCCGCAGCCGGCCCGGCGGCGCCGAACGCGCCCCATGGCGCGGCGACCGACTCCGGCCTCGCCGGCCGGGATTCCGGGCCGGATTCCGCCGAGGAAACCGAGAACGCGGGCGCCGCTGCCCACCGGCCGGGCCGGGCGTCTGCTGACGCCGGGTCCGGCGGCGCGCCCCGCCCGGACGACTCCGCCGCGCGGCCTGGGACCGCTGCGAAGACGGACGGGGCGTCCGGTACCCGGTCCACCGGGGCTGATGCTGCCGAGCCGTCCGATGACGCGGCCGCGGCCGCGCATCGGCCTGGCGGCCTGTCCGGCGGTGCGGATGCCGGCACGGCTCCGCCCTCGGACGAGACCGCCGCGCGGAATGCGGCCGCCCCGCGGAAAGACGGTGTGTCCGACGTGTGGGACGCGGCTCCTGCCCCCGTCACGCGGCCCGGCAACACCCCGCCGGACGCTGTCGCCCGACGTGCGGACGGTGCGCCCGGCGACGGGACGGACGGTTCTGGTGCGGCGGGAACAGGCGACGACGAGCGGGGCGGGCGTCATGGCGCCGGCTCTGACGGGCCCGGTGGGCCGCGTCGCGAGGCCGGCCGGACGGATGCGGCCGGGCCCCGTGCCGTTCCGCCGCGCGAGCCACAGGCCCGGCCAGGCGCCGGCGACCCGGGGCGGACCGGGACCGCCGATGGCCACGCGGGGACCCACGGCGCCCCCGACGCCCGACACGACTCCCACGTCACTCAGCAGGCCGCCGGTCACGGCCCCCAGGACGATGGGGACCCCGGCCGACACGGCACCCACGAGACTCCGCACGCCGGCGGTCACCGAAACCACGACACCCCGGGCACCCCCCGCCACGACGACACCCAGGGCCCCGCTCCCCAGCACACCCCCGCCGGACCCGCACCCGGCCCTTCCGGCTCCTCCGGGCGGACCCCCGCGCACTCCGGCAACACGGGTGGGAAGGGAAGCCCGCCCGAGTCGTCCCGGCGCGGCGGGCTGCTGAT
This sequence comes from Streptomyces thermospinosisporus, assembly GCF_039526425.1. Taxonomy (NCBI): domain Bacteria; kingdom Bacillati; phylum Actinomycetota; class Actinomycetes; order Kitasatosporales; family Streptomycetaceae; genus Streptomyces; species Streptomyces thermospinosisporus. The sequence goes on along the minus strand of NZ_BAAAIZ010000008.1, from coordinate 111,381 downwards.
GGGGCGGCCGTTCGGCGTGCCCGTCTATGTGGCGCCCAGCTGGTTCCTCGTCGCCGTGCTGATCACCTGGGTGTTCGGCGGACAGGTCGACCGCGTGCTGCCCGAGCTCGGGGCCGCCAGCTACCTGGTCTCCCTGTTCTTCGCGGTCGCCTTCTACGCCTCCGTCCTGGTCCACGAGCTGGCCCACACGCTCGCCGCCCTCCGCTTCAAGCTCCCGGTCCGCCGGATCCAGCTGCAGTTCTTCGGCGGTGTCTCCGAGATCGAGAAGGAGGCCGAGACCCCCGGCCGGGAGTTCGTGCTGGCCTTCGTCGGCCCGTTGCTCTCGCTGGTGCTGTCCGGCCTCTTCTACCTGGCCCTGCTCGCCGTCGACCCGGGAACCGTCCCCGGTGTCCTGCTGGCCGGCCTGATGATCTCCAACCTCATCGTGGCCGCCTTCAACCTCCTGCCGGGCCTCCCGCTGGACGGCGGACGCATGCTCCGTGCCGTCGTGTGGAAGATCAGCGGCAAACCCATGACCGGCACCGTCGCCGCCGCCTGGGTCGGCCGCGCCCTCGCCGTCTCCGTGCTGATCGGCCTGCCGCTGCTCACCCAGTCCGGCGCCCTGGGCTCCGCCGCCGAGGACAGCGTCGGCATGGACACCGTGCTGGACGCCCTGCTCGCCGCGATCCTCGCCGCGATCATCTGGACCGGCGCCGGCAACAGCCTGCGCATGGCCCGGCTGCGCGAGCACCTGCCCGAGCTGCGCGCCCGCACCCTCACCCGCCGGGCCGTCCCGGTGGAGACCGACACCCCGCTGTCCGAGGCCCTGCGCCGCGCCAACGCCGCCGGGGCCCGCGCCCTGGTCGTCGTCGACGCCGAGGGCAGCCCCATCGCCATCGTCCGCGAGGCCGCCATCGTCGGCGTGCCCGAGCACCGCCGCCCCTGGGTCCCCGTCGGCACCCTCGCCCAGGACCTCACCGACGGCATGCGCGTCTCCGCCGAGCTGTCCGGCGAGGAGCTGCTGGACGCCCTGCGGGCCACCCCGGCCACCGAGTACCTGGTCGTCGAGGAGACCGGCGAGATCTACGGTGTGCTCAGCGCCGCCGACGTGGAGCGGGCCTTCGTCAAGGCCATGGCCCGGCCCAGCTGAACCGTGGTCCAAGCGGCCGCGGCGAGCGGTTAGGCTTGGTCACATGTCCGAACCGACCGGTGCCGCCCGCCGCCGCGGGCCCTTCAAGGTCGGGGACCAGGTACAGCTGACCGACCCCAAGGGCCGCCACTACACGTTCACGCTCGAGGCCGGGAAGAACTTCCACACCCACAAGGGTTCCTTCCCGCACGACGAACTGATCGGCGCTCCCGAGGGAAGCGTTGTCCGCACCACCGGGAACGTCGCCTACCTCGCGCTGCGCCCCCTGCTCCCCGACTACGTCCTGTCCATGCCCCGCGGGGCAGCCGTCGTCTACCCGAAGGACGCGGGGCAGATCCTCGCCTTCGCCGACATCTTCCCCGGCGCGCGCGTCGTCGAGGCCGGCGTCGGCTCCGGCTCGCTCAGCAGCTTCCTGCTGCGCGCCATCGGCGACCAGGGCATGCTGCACAGCTACGAACGCCGCGAGGACTTCGCCGAGATCGCCAGGCAGAACGTCGAGCGCTACTTCGGCGGCCCGCACCCGGCCTGGCAGCTGACCGTCGGCGACCTCCAGGACAACCTGTCCGACACGGACGTCGACCGGGTCATCCTCGACATGCTCGCCCCCTGGGAGTGCCTGGAGGCCGTCTCCAAGGCGCTCGTCCCGGGCGGCATCCTGTGCTGCTACGTCGCCACCACCACCCAGCTCGCCCGGACCGTGGAGTCCATCCGCGAGATCGGCTGCTTCAACGAGCCGACCGCCTGGGAGACGATGATCCGCAACTGGCACATCGAGGGCCTGGCCGTGCGCCCGGACCACCGGATGATCGGCCACACCGGCTTCCTGCTCACCGCCCGCCGCCTCGCCGACGGCGTCGAGCCGCCCATGCGCCGCCGCCGCCCCGCCAAGGGCGCCTACGGCGAGGACTACACGGGCCCCAACGCCGGCGGTGGCACCGCCCGCTGACGCCGTCCGGCACACCGTCAACGCACCGGCGCCGTGCCGCAGTTCCGCCCCCGGGCCGGGAACTGCGGCACGGCGCCGCCGCGTTGCAGGGCGTATCCGGCCTTCACCGCACCGCCCGTGCGGACCGGCGCATCACAACTGCGCACCCCGCCGTTCCCAGGGACTGTGACGTGTGGCACCATGCTGGCCACCCCCACCGGCACAGCCCTCACAGGAGACACTCCTCGTGCAGCCATCCGCCGTTCCGGAGCTCGCCCACACGCACACCCGCCCCATCCACTGGGTCGCCACCGCAACGGCCGTCGCCGGAGTCGTGGCGCTCTCCTCGGTCCTCCAGCCCGACGCCGCCACCGCCGCCCAGACCCCCGGCGCCAAGCCGAAGAGCGCCCCCGCGCACATCGCCCCGCCCGACCCAGGGGGCGTGAAGTTCCCGCTCGACTGCGGACCGGTGAAACCCGTCGTGAAGCAGAAGGCGTCCGGGGACCTGGACGGTGACGGACGCCCCGAGACGGTCGCCGCGGTCCACTGCGACTCACCCATGGGCACCCCGCCCGACGGCCTCTACGTCCTCACGCAGGCCGCGGGCAGCAACGAACCGCGCGTGGTGGCCACCCTCGTCGATCCCAAGGACCAGACCAACGTCGACGACTTCACCGTGCGCAACGGCGTCATCGGCGCCACCGTGCTCGGCTACTCCTCCTCCGACGTGCCCCGTTGCTGCCCCGATGTGCGCAAGACGGTGAAGTGGCAGTGGGACAACGGCGCGTTCGTGCGCTCCGGCCCCGCCGACGCCCGCCGGGTGTGAGACAGCGGTGAGCGCGGTGACACCGGTGTGAGATATCAGACAGCGATGACCGACGGTGCCGCCGCCGTCACCCCGCGTCGGGGCCGTACACCTCGACACTGTCCGAAACGCGGCGTACGTGGATACACTCGCCCGGACACTCCCTCGCCGAGTCGATCACGTCCGTGACGAGCGGCAGCGGTACGGGCGTTGCCGCCCCCTTCTCCTGCAGCAGCTCGTCGTCCGCGCCCTTCACATACGCCAGACCGTCGATGTCCAGCTCGAACACCTCCGGCGCGTACTGGGCGCAGATGCCGTCGCCGGTGCACAGGTCCTGGTCGATCCAGACCTCCAGGGCCTCCGTACCGGCACCGGCCTCCTGCTGCACGTCCATCTCTCCTGCCGTCCGAAGTGCCGGAGCGGCACGGGAATCCGGCCAGCTCCGAGGGGTGTTGAACACTTCGACCCTACCTCTGCCTGGGTTCCGATCGACTTCCGTGGGTATCCCCCTGGCGTGAGGGAGAGCGCAAGGGTGAAGATCGGACACTCCCCGACCGTCTTTGTGATCTAGGGGTTTCAATCGACACCCGCCCAGGTAGGGTCTGGAAGCGTCCAGCTCCCCTTGGAGGAGGTGAGGACCGTGGCAGCCCACGACGACGACACTAACCGCGGCATCCGCCCGGGACGCGGGTCCGACGACCCGGCCGGGCAGATCGCCTACCTTGAGCAGGAGATCGCCGTCCTGCGACGCAAGCTCGCCGACTCTCCGCGACACACGAGGATTCTCGAAGAGCGGATCGTCGAGCTGCAGACCAACCTGGCCGGCGTTTCCGCCCAGAACGAACGACTTGCCAACACGCTCCGTGAGGCCCGCGACCAGATCGTGGCCCTCAAGGAGGAGGTCGACCGGCTCGCGCAGCCCCCGGCCGGCTTCGGGGTCTTCCTGCAGGCGAACGAGGACGGCACCGCCGACATCTTCACCGGCGGCCGCAAGCTCCGCGTGAACGTCAGCCCGAACGTCGAGCTCGACGAGCTGCAGCGCGGCCAGGAAGTGCTGCTCAACGAAGCGCTCAACGTGGTCGAGGCCATGGAGTTCGAGCGCGTCGGCGAGATCGTCACCCTCAAGGAGATCCTCGAGGACGGCGAGCGCGCCCTGGTGCTCGGTCACACCGACGAGGAGAGGGTGGTGCGGCTCGCCGAGCCGCTGCTGGACGCCACCATCCGCGCGGGTGACGCCCTGCTGCTGGAGCCCCGCTCCGGCTATGTCTACGAGGTCGTCCCGAAGAGCGAGGTCGAGGAGCTCGTCCTCGAGGAAGTCCCGGACATCGGCTACGAGCAGATCGGTGGCCTCAGCAACCAGATCGAGGCCATCCGCGACGCCGTCGAGCTGCCGTACCTCTACCCCGACCTGTTCAAGGAGCACGAACTGCGCCCGCCCAAGGGCGTGCTGCTCTACGGCCCGCCCGGATGCGGCAAGACGCTGATCGCCAAGGCCGTCGCCAACTCGCTGGCCAAGAAGGTCGCCGAAGTGACGGGCCAGGCCGCCGGCAAGAGCTTCTTCCTCAACATCAAGGGCCCGGAGCTGCTCAACAAGTACGTCGGCGAGACCGAGCGGCAGATCCGCCTGGTCTTCCAGCGGGCCCGTGAGAAGGCCAGCGAGGGCACGCCCGTCATCGTCTTCTTCGACGAGATGGAGTCCCTCTTCCGCACCCGCGGCTCCGGCGTCAGCTCGGACGTGGAGAACACCATCGTCCCGCAGCTGCTCGCCGAGATCGACGGCGTGGAGGGGCTGCAGAACGTGGTCGTGATCGGTGCCTCCAACCGCGAGGACATGATCGACCCCGCCATCCTGCGACCCGGCCGGCTCGACGTGAAGATCAAGATCGAACGTCCGGACGCGGAAGCCGCCAAGGACATCTTCGGCAAGTACCTCACCGAGCGGCTCCCGCTGCACGCCGACGACCTCGCCGAGCACGGCGGCGACAGGGCCATGACGGTCCAGAGCATGATCCAGACCGCCGTGGAACAGATGTACGCGGAATCCGAGGAGAACCGCTTCCTCGAGGTCACCTACGCCAATGGCGACAAGGAAGTCCTCTACTTCAAGGACTTCAATTCCGGCGCCATGATCGAGAACATCGTGGGCCGCGCCAAGAAGATGGCGATCAAGGATTATCTCGAGAAGAACCAGAAGGGCCTCCGCGTCTCCCATCTGCTCCAGGCCTGCGTGGACGAGTTCAAGGAGAACGAGGACCTGCCGAACACCACCAACCCGGACGACTGGGCCCGGATCTCCGGAAAGAAGGGCGAGCGGATCGTCTACATCCGCACCCTCATCACCGGAAAGCAGGGCGCGGACACCGGACGCTCCATCGACACGGTGGCGAACACCGGTCAGTACCTGTAAAAGGCAGGGCGGCTGCGGGTGCCCTCGGCGGGTACCCGCAGCCGAGTGCTTTTCGGGCCACGGCTGGAGCACAGCAATGACGCAAATGATCTCCCCGCCGGCGCAAAGGCGTTCTAGGCTCTTCCGTACCGCCGCGTCGCGCAGTGCGGGGTCGGGCACCGCACACGCACCCGAGCGCCAGCGGTACTGCGGCGCCCCCGACCGGGGACGCCGCCGGGCAAGGAGGGCCGCATGACCGTACGGCGAGTAATGGGCATCGAGACGGAGTACGGAATCTCCGTCCCCGGCCACCCGAACGCCAATGCCATGCTCACCTCGTCCCAGATCGTCAACGCCTACGCGGCTGCGATGCACCGGGCCCGCCGGGCCCGCTGGGACTTCGAGGAGGAGAACCCCCTGCGCGACGCGCGAGGCTTCGACCTGGCCCGGGAGGCCGCCGACGCCAGCCAGCTCACCGACGAGGACATCGGCCTCGCCAACGTGATCCTCACCAACGGTGCCCGGCTCTACGTCGACCACGCCCATCCGGAGTACAGCGCCCCCGAGGTCACCAACCCGCGCGACGCCGTGCTCTGGGACAAGGCCGGCGAGCGGATCATGGCCGAGGCCGCGGAACGCGCCGCCCAGCTGCCCGGTGCCCAGCCGATCCACCTGTACAAGAACAACACCGACAACAAGGGCGCCTCCTACGGCACGCACGAGAACTACCTGATGAAGCGGGAGACCCCCTTCTCGGACATCGTGCGCCACCTGACGCCCTTCTTCGTCTCCCGCCAGGTCTTCGCGGGCGCCGGCCGCGTCGGCATCGGCCAGGACGGCCACGAGCACGGTTTCCAGCTGAGCCAGCGCGCGGACTACTTCGAGGTCGAGGTCGGCCTGGAGACGACGCTCAAGCGGCCGATCATCAACACCCGCGACGAGCCGCACGCGGACGCCGAGAAGTACCGCAGGCTGCACGTGATCATCGGCGACGCCAATCTGTCCGAGATCTCGACCTACCTGAAGCTCGGCACCACGGCGCTGGTGCTGTCCATGATCGAGGACGGCTTCATCGCGGTCGACCTGGCCGTGGACCAGCCGGTGCGCACCCTGCACCAGGTCTCGCACGATCCGACGCTCAAGCGCCTGATCACGCTGCGCAGCGGGCGGACACTCACCGCGGTGCAGCTCCAGATGGAGTACTTCGAGCTGTCCCGCAAGTACGTCGAGGAGCGCTTCGGGGACGACGCCGACGAGCAGACCAAGGACATCCTGGCCCGCTGGGAGGACACCCTCACGCGCCTGGAGAACGACCCGATGAGCCTGGCCGGCGAGCTGGACTGGGTCGCCAAGCGGGAGCTCATGGAGGGCTACCGGCGCCGGGACAACCTCGACTGGGACGCGGCGCGGCTGCACCTGGTCGACCTGCAGTACGCCGACGTACGGCCTGACAAGGGCCTGTACAACCGTCTGGTGGCCCGCGGGCGGATGAAGCGGCTGCTGGACGAGAGCGAGGTCGACAAGGCCCGTACGAAGCCGCCGGAGGACACCAGGGCGTACTTCCGGGGGCGCTGTCTGGAGCAGTACGCGGACGACGTGGCGGCGGCCTCCTGGGACTCGGTGATCTTCGATCTGCCGGGCCGGGACTCGCTGCAGCGGGTTCCGACCCTGGAGCCGCTTCGCGGAACGCGTAATCACGTCAAGGAGCTGCTGGACCGTTGCCGGACGGCCGAGGACCTGGTCAGGGTGTTGTCCGGGGGGTGAGCCGGCGGCCCGGGGGGAATCCTGGGTACCCGGGCTCCCCGGAAGGTCCGGCCGGACAGGGTGGAAAATCCCCGGTCCGGGAATCATCGAGGTGGTCCCCGTACGTTGGAGCAACTACGGGGCCATTGTCGGACCCGGCTTGTAGGGTCTGATCTTGACCGAGCAACTGTGTCGGGCGAACCGAGCGGGGTGAGGGTGATGGCGACCAAGGACACCGGCGGCGGGCAGCAGAAGGCCACGCGGTCCACCGAGGAGGTCGAGGAGCAGGCTGCGCAGACGCAGGCCTCCGAGGACCTCAAGGAGCGGCAGGAGAAGCTCTCCGACGACGTGGACTCCGTGCTGGACGAGATCGACGACGTGCTCGAGGAGAACGCCGAGGACTTCGTGCGCTCCTTCGTGCAAAAGGGCGGACAGTAAAGGTCGGCGGCTCACTTCACCTTCGAAACCAAGACACGGGGGCATGGAGTGGGTGGCGGGCCTCGGGTGCGGTGCCGGCAGTGCGCGGCGGGGTTCCCGTCCGCGCGCTGCCGGCACCGGCCTCTCGCCGGTGCTCGCCGAGGCCGGATGCGAGGGACCGGCCGCCCCTGGGCGGGCGGTAGTTGCATATGTTTGTCAGCGCCCGCAGCGAATGTGGATCACTGCCAGGAGACGGGTAGGGTCCGTGGCGTACTGTGCTTCAGCAGCAGGCCGCGCTGGGGCAGTTCAGGACCGGCCCGATGCCATCAGGCGGGCTGCCGCTACGTGGAAGGAATCGCGTGGAAGCCAACTCTCGTGACACCGGGCGTCTGCCAGCTGCCTTCCTGACGCCAGGGTCTTCCTCCTTCATGGACTTCCTCTCCGAGCACCAGCCGGAGCTGCTGCCGGGCAGGAGGTCGCTGCCGCCGGTACAGGGCGCCATCGAGGCCCCGCACGGCACGACCATCGTGGCCGTGACGTTCCCCGGCGGGGTGGTGCTCGCCGGCGACCGGCGGGCGACCATGGGCAATGTGATCGCGCAGCGGGACATCGAGAAGGTGTTCCCGGCCGACGAGTACTCCGCGGTGGGCATCGCCGGCACCGCGGGCATCGCCGTGGAGATGGTGAAGCTGTTCCAGCTGGAGCTGGAGCACTTCGAGAAGGTCGAGGGCGTGCAGCTGTCGCTGGAGGGCAAGGCGAACCGGCTGTCGACCATGATCCGGTCCAACCTGGGCATGGCCATGCAGGGACTGGCCGTGGTCCCGCTGTTCGCCGGGTACGACGTGGACCGGGAGAAGGGGCGGATCTTCTCCTACGACGTCACCGGCGGGCGCTCCGAGGAGCACGGCTTCGCGGCGACCGGTTCGGGTTCGGTCTTCGCGCGCGGTGCGATGAAGAAGCTCTACCGGGACGATCTGAGCGAGACCGAGGCCACCACGCTGGTGGTGCAGGCCCTGTACGACGCGGCCGACGAAGACTCGGCGACCGGTGGTCCCGATGTCGCCCGCCGGATCTATCCGATCGTCACCGTGATCACCGAGGACGGCTTCCGCCGGCTGACCGAGGAGGAGTCCTCCGAGATCGCCCGGTCCGTGCTGGAGCGGCGGCTGGAGCAGCCGGACGGGCCGAGGGCGGCGCTGCTGTAGCCGGCCGTGACGTCCGTGTGGTGTGGGTGATCCAGTGACTTCGACAGAAAGGGACGGGTAACCGGTGTCGACGCCGTTCTATGTCTCACCTCAGCAGGCGATGGCCGACCGGGCGGAGTACGCCCGCAAGGGCATCGCCCGGGGACGCAGCCTGGTGGTGCTGCAGTACGCCGACGGGATCGTCTTCGTCGGCGAGAATCCGTCCCGCGCGCTGCACAAGTTCAGCGAGATCTACGACCGGATCGGCTTTGCCGCGGCCGGCAAGTACAACGAGTACGAGAACCTGCGGATCGGCGGCGTCCGCTACGCCGACCTGCGGGGCTACACCTACGACCGGGCCGATGTGACGGCCCGGGGGCTGGCGAACGTCTACGCCCAGACGCTGGGCACCATCTTCTCCAGCGCGGGGGAGAAGCCCTACGAGGTCGAGCTGGTCGTGGCCGAGGTCGGGGAGACCCCGGAGCAGGACCAGATCTACCGCCTGCCGCACGACGGCTCGATCGTCGACGAGCACGGCTCGGTGGCCGTCGGCGGCAACGCGGAGCAGATCAGCAGCTACCTGGACCAGCGCCACCGCGACGGCATGACCCTGGCGGAGGCCCTGCACCTCGCGGTCCAGGCCCTGTCCCGCGACACCAACGGCAGCGAGCGGGAGATCCCCGCCGAGCGCCTGGAAGTGGCGGTCCTTGACCGCACCCGCCCCCAGAAGCGCAAGTTCCGCCGCATCACCGGCCGCCAGCTCGTCCGCCTCCTGGAGGCAGGCGCCCCCGACTCCTCCTCCGACTCCACCCCCGACAAGGACAACTCCGCCGAGTAGCCTCGAAGCTCCCTCACGAGCCCGCCCACCCCGCCCGCACGGAGTGAGCGGGCTCGTTCGGCTCCCCTCGGGTGCGCGTCCCGGCCTGGGCGGCCGGTGGCCCCGGGGCCGGCGCGGATCCGTCGCTCCCAGCGAGCGATTGCGGCGGCTGGAGGCTTTCGCCGGCGGGCGGCGGGCCCGCCATCCCGCGGGCGGGATGTGGCGCGTGGGCCAGCGGGGTTCTCGGTCGGCTGGCGGTCGGGTCCGCCCATCCGCGGCAGTCGTGTCGCCTGTGGGTGAGCTGGGCCCTGCGGGTGGCCGGAACCGCCATCTTGCGGGCGCCCGCGGCGTCGCTGGTCAGGGGACCGCGCCGTGAGGTCGAGTGACGCCTCGCGGCCGGCGGGCGATCGGCCAGTCGGGTGGCCTCGCTGTCCGCGGGTGGGTTGTGGCGCGGGAGCCGGCGGAGGCCCGTGGTCGCCAGGCGGCCGGGTTCGCCAAGCCGCGGGCGGTCGTGCCGCCGGGGGCGACGGGGGTCCCCCCGCTCGAGCGAAGTCGAGAGCGGGGGAGGGTGGGCGCGGGCGGCGCCGGGCTGCGCGACCCACCCCCGGCCCGCACCAGCGCCGGGCAAGGCGCTGACCGACCTACCGGAAGCTACCGGCACCGTCAGCTACGTCCACCGAGCGACCGAGGCCCCCAGCGTCACGCCCCTGGCGCCGCCGTGGACCCCCTCACCACCAGGCTCACCGGAATGTCCCCCTCCTCCGGCTCCTCGCCCTCCAGGACCGCCAGCAGCGCCCGCATCCCCCGCTCCCCGAAGAGCTCCGCATCCAACCGCACCGTCGTCAGCTCAGGATCGATCGCCGTGGCCACCGCCAGATCATCGATCCCCGTGACCGACAGATCCTCCGGAATCCGCAACCCCACCCGCCGCGCGGCCTTGTACGTACCCGCCGCCAGCTGATCGTCGTCGCACACCACCGCCGTGGGCCGCTCCGCTCCCTCCAGCGCCCCCCGCACCGCCGCTTCCGCCCCCTTGATGGAGATCGGCGACCGCACCGTGCGCAACCGCGTCCCCGGCACCCCCGCCAGCCGCGCCGCCAGCTCCCGCGCCCGCACCTCGAACGTCCACGACGGCACATCGGCCGCGAGATGCAGAAAGTCCCGGTGCCCCAGCCCCAGCAGATGCTCCGCGACCTGCCGCACCCCGTCCGCGATGTCGAGATTGACCGTCGCCGTCCCCGGCCCCTCCGGATCGCTGTCCAGCATCACCAGCGGCAGCTGATCCCCGCGGTCCCCGCGGTCCCCGCGGATCGCGCTCAGCGCATCCGCCGCCATCGAGGAGGCGATCACCCCGTCCAGTGCGGACTGCGCCGAGGCGAAGGGGTCCCGGGCCGGCCCGATGCCCTCCGGCGAGGGATACAGCACCACCCCGAAGCCGTGCCGCGCAGCCACCCGCGCCGCCCCGGTGTAGACACCGGCGAAGAACTCCGTGGTGAGCGCCGGAACCACCAGCAGCACCGTCCGCGTCCGCCCCAGCCGCAGATTCCGCGCCGCGAGATTGGGCCGGTACCCCAGCTCCGCCGCGGCTGCCCGCACCCGCTCGGCGGTGGCCGCCGAGACCCTGCCCTTCCACTTGCCGCCGAGCACCAGGCTCACCGAGGCCTGCGAGACGCCTGCGGCCTGGGCGACATCCCGGCTGGTGGGGCGCGTGCTGGCTCGTGGCACCGTCGGGCCGCTCTCTCTCGTAGGGGCTGCTCTCGTATGGACTGGCGGACAGGCGCCATGGTACGTATGGAGGCGGAAGTTATACGTAAAACCTGGCGAGCGGAGGGGCCGGCATGGCCACGGGATACCTGGACGTCCTCCGGGCACGGCACGCCACCCGGCTGCTGGTGGGGACGCTCGTCGGCCGCCTGCCGAACGCGACCGCCGCCATCGCCATCGTGCTGTTCGTGCGCGCGGAGGGCGGCTCGTACAGCCTCGCCGGCGCGCTGGCCGCGGTCTACGGCCTGTTCAACGCCGTCGGCCAGCCGGTGCTCGGCCGCCTGGTCGACCTGCGCGGCCAGCCGCGGGTGCAGCTGCCCGCGGCCGTGCTCTCGGCCCTGGCGATGGCGGTCTTCGCCTGGGCGGGCATCCAGCCACCGGCCCTGGCCTGCGCCGCCGTGGCCGCCGCCGGGCTGTTCACACCGCCCCTGGAGGGCGGGCTGCGGGCCCTGTGGTCCTCGGTGCTGCACCGGGAGGAGCAGGTGCACCGCGCCTATGCGATGGACGCCGTGGCCCAGGAGGTGATGTTCACCGTCGGACCGCTCCTGGTCACCCTGTGCGTCTCCCTGTGGTCCGCCCAGGCCGCCCTGCTGCTGATCAACGCCGTGGGCGTGCTGGGCGCGCTCTCCGTGGTCGCCTCGCCGCCCTCCCGGGCGTGGCGCTCGGCACCCCGCGAGGCCCACTGGCTGGGCGCCCTGCGCTCTCCCGGGCTGCTGGCGCTGCTCGGTGCGTTCCTGTGCGTGGGGATGGCTCTGGGCTCCATCACGGTCGCCTCGGTGCCGTACGCCGACGAGCACGGCGGGGACCGGGTGTACGGCTGGCTGTTGGCCGGGATCGGCCTGGGCGCGCTGCTCGGCGGTGTGGCGTACGGGGCCCGGCAGTGGAGCGGTCCGCCCGGACGGCGACTGCAGGTGCTGGTCGCGATGCTGACGGTGTGTTACCTGCCGCTGACTCTGATGCCCGATGCGGTGGCCATGACGTTGCTCGCCGTAGTCGCCGGCCTGTTCCTCGCGCCCGCCATCGCCTGTGCCTTCGTGCTGGTCGACCGGCACGCGCCGCGCGGCACGGTGACGGAGGCGTTCTCCTGGCTGGTGACCACCTTCACGGTCGGCGCCTCGGCCGGCACCGGCCTCGCGGGACCCGTCGTGGAGGCGGGCGGCGCCCAGTGGGGCTTCGCCCTGCCGGCCGCCGCGGGTGGCGTGTCCTCGCTGGTTTTGGCCGCCACCAGGAGGGTATTGGCAGGTCCCGCCGGGGGAGCGGTGGTGGCCGCCGGTGCGGAAAATGATCCGAACCGAGCCGCCGAACCCCGTTTCAGTTCGGGGGATCGGGCGTAATGTTCCCTCATGGACCGCCGCATTTTCGGGCTGGAGAACGAGTACGGCGTCACGTGCACGTTCAGGGGACAGCGCCGCCTGTCGCCTGACGAGGTGGCGCGGTACCTCTTCCGCCGTGTCGTGTCATGGGGCCGAAGCAGCAATGTCTTTCTGCGGAACGGCGCCCGCCTCTATCTCGACGTGGGGTCACACCCGGAATACGCCACACCGGAGTGTGACAACGTGACCGAACTGGTCACCCACGACAAGGCCGGCGAGCGCATTCTCGAAGGACTCCTGGTGGACGCCGAACGACGCCTGCACGAGGAGGGAATCGCGGGCGACGTCTACCTCTTCAAGAACAACACCGACTCGGCGGGCAACTCCTACGGCTGCCACGAGAACTATCTGGTGGCCCGGCACGGGGAGTTCTCCCGGCTCGCGGACATCCTCATCCCGTTCCTGGTCACCCGGCAGCTGCTGTGCGGCGCGGGCAAGGTGCTGCAGACGCCGCGCGGCGCGGTGTACTGCGTCAGCCAGCGGGCGGAGCACATCTGGGAGGGCGTCTCCTCGGCGACGACCCGCTCCCGGCCGATCATCAACACCCGCGACGAGCCGCACGCGGACGCCGAGCGCTACCGCCGCCTGCACGTCATCGTCGGCGACTCGAACATGTCCGAGACGACCATGCTGCTCAAGGTCGGCGCCACCGACCTGGTACTGCGCATGATCGAGGCGGGCACGGTGATGCGGGACCTCACCCTGGAGAACCCGATCCGGGCGATCCGCGAGGTCAGCCACGACATCACCGGCCGGCGCAAGGTGCGCCTGGCCAGCGGACGCGAGGCCTCCGCACTGGAGGTGCAGCGCGAGTACTACGAGAAGGCGCTGGACTTCTGCGAGCGCCGCGGCATCCGCACCGGCACCGTCGAGCGGGTGCTGGAGCTGTGGGGACGGACCCTGGAGGCGATCGAGACCGAGGACCTGGACCGGATCGACACCGAGATCGACTGGGTCATGAAGTACAAACTGCTGGAGCGCTACCGCGCCAAGCACAACATGACCATGTCGCATCCGCGGGTCGCCCAGATAGACCTCGCCTACCACGACATCCACCGCCGTCGTGGCCTGTACTACCTGCTGGAGAAGAAGGGCCAGGCCGCCCGGATCTGCAACGATCTGAAGATCTTCGAGGGCAAGTCGGTGCCCCCGCAGACCACCCGGGCCCGGCTGCGCGGCGACTTCATCCGCCGTGCCCAGGAGCAGCGCCGCGACTTCACGGTCGACTGGGTGCACCTCAAGCTCAACGACCAGGCGCAGCGGACCGTGCTGTGCAAGGACCCGTTCCGTGCCGTGGACGACCGGGTGGAGAAGCTGATCGCCGGCATGTGAGACCGGCATGTGAGACACACGCGAGACAGGAGCGTCAAGGGACGAGACAGGAGCTCCAAGGAGACGAAAATCTCCGGAACGTGACACGGGCGCCGTTCGTTACGCCGTGCGGCGCCCTTCTCACTGCGTAGAGTTGCGCGCACGCCACTGACAAGATCGACGATTACGAGGCCCCCACCGTGCGCCGACGCTCACTTCTCATTGCCGTTCCTGCCGGACTGGTCACCCTCGCCGCCTGCGGCGACGACAAGGGTGATTCGGGCAAGGCCAGCGAAAGCGCCGAGCCGTCGGCGCCCGAGACCTCGGCCGCGCCCCCGCCGAAGATCGTGGACGGCCCGCTGCCGGCCATCACCGCCGGCAAGAAGTTCGACGAGAAGCCGACCGTGGCCAAGGGCAGCGGAGAGCCGTCCAAGGACCTCGCAGTGAAGACCGTCATCGCGGGCAACGGCCGCTCGGTCGCCGAGAACGACTACGTCGTGGCCAACTACCTCGGCCAGATCTGGGACACCGGCAAGGTCTTCGACAACTCCTACGACCGCGGGGCCCGCCTCGCGCTCCCGCTCACCCAGGGCCAGATCATCGACGGCTGGCGCTACGGCCTGATCGGCAAGAAGGCCGGCAGCCGGGTGCAGATGGCCGTCCCGCCCACCTGGGGCTACGGCAAGCAGGGCAATCCGCAGGCCGGCATCAAGGGCACCGACACGCTGGTGTTCGTGGTGGACGTGCAGGGCACCTTCAACGCCAGGAGCAGCGCCGAGGGCTCCGAGGTGGCGCAGGACAACATCGACCTGCCCAAGGCCGGCACCAACACCGACGGCAAGGCCCCGTCCATCAAGGTGCCCGACGCCGCCGCGCCCAAGGAGCTCGTGGCGAACTACGTCATCGAGGGCGACGGCGAGAAGGTCGGCGCCCAGGACAGCGTGCTGGTGCAGTACAAGGGCGTGCTGTGGGACGGCGGCAAGGAGTTCGACTCCACCTACAAGCGCGGGCAGCTCACCTCGTTCTCCCTGCAGCAGGTCGTCAAGGGCTGGTCGCAGGGCCTGACCGGCAAGAAGGTCGGCAGCCGGGTCCTGATCGTCATCCCGCCGAAGCTGGGCTACGGCGACAACCCGCCGCAGGGCAGCGAGATCAAGAAGGACTCCACGCTGGTCTTCACCGTGGACATCCTCGCCAAGCTCTGAGCCGGGCGGGATGCGAGACTGGGTGCGTTCGCCTTTCCGCAGACAAGCAGGAGCTATTGACGTGAGCATCGACAAGCCCGAGATCGACTTCCCGGGCGGCGAGCCCCCGGCGGACCTCGAGATCAAGGACATCTGGGAGGGCGACGGAGAGGTCGCGCAGGCGGGCCAGACGGTCACCGTGCACTACGTGGGTGTCGCCTTCAGCACTGGCGAGGAGTTCGACGCCAGCTGGAACCGCGGCACGCCCTTCCGTTTCCCGCTGGGTGCGGGCCGGGTCATCAAGGGCTGGGACCAGGGCGTGCAGGGCATGAAGGTCGGCGGCCGCCGTCAGCTGACCATCCCGGCGCACCTCGCCTACGGCAACCAGAGCCCCACCCCGGCGATCAAGCCCGGTGAGACGCTGATCTTCGTGGTGGATCTGCTCGGAGTCTGATCGAAGCCGATCATCCGGGGCCCATGCCTGGTCGGGCATGGGCCCTCCGCTTTTGCCGCGACACCGCGGAGCGGTACGGTCATCGGTCGTAAGCACCATAGGGAGAAGGGCGTCGATGGCCATTGCCAAGGCCGAGCGGCTGATGAACCTGGCGCTGTGTCTGCTCGGGACGCGGCGACCGCTCACCAAGCGTGAGCTGCGTGAGTCCATCGAGGCCTATCTCGAGGCGGGCAGCGACGAGTCCTTCAACCGCATGTTCGAGCGCGACAAGGACGATCTGCGCGAACTCGGGCTGGTCATCGAGACCGTGGAGAACCTCGACGGCGAGGTCGGCTACCTCGCCCGCCGCGACAGCAACCGGCTGCCGCCCATCACCCTCGACGCCGAGGAGGCCGCCGCCCTCGGACTCGCCGCCAAGGTGTGGCAGCAGGCCCGGCTGGCCGGAGCGGCCAGCGGCGCCCTGCAGAAGCTGCGCGCCGCAGGACTCCCCGAGGACGTCGACCCCTACGGCGCGCACAGCGCCCTGGAGCCGCGCATCCCGGTGCACGAGGCCGCGTTCGAACCGCTGATGCTGGCCTGCCGCGACCGCCGCCCGGTCGTCTTCGACTACCGCAAGGCCACCGCCGCCCAGCCGGAGCAGCGGCATGTCGAGCCCTGGGCGCTGGAGTGCTGGCGTGGCCACTGGTACCTGGCCGGCTGGGACCGCGACCGGGGCGCCGAGCGGGTCTTCCGGCTCTCCCGGATCACCGGCAAGGTCCGCTCGCGCAGCGGCCGCTTCACCGCCCCCGTGCCGGACGTCGTGACCGTGCGCGAGACGGTGGCGAGCTGGGCGGGGGAGATCGCCGACCGGTCCGCGCGGATCCTGCTGCGCTCCGGCGCCGGCTACCCCCTTCGGGCAAAGGCCACCGCGGTGCGGGAACGCGGCGACGGCTGGGACGAGTTGGAGATTCCGTACGGGCACGGCCTGGACGCCTGGCTGGTGGAGTTCGGACCCGATGTGGTGGTCCTGGAGCCGGCCGAGCTGCGGGCCGACGTGGTGGACCGGCTGCGCGCCGTCGCCAAGGGCTGAGGGGGAGCGGAAAGAGACGTGGCAGGCAAACCGGCCAGGACCGTGAACGCCATCGACCAGACCCGGCGGATGCTGTCCCTGGTGACCTACCTCAGGGAGCGGCCCGGCGCCCGGATCGAGGACGTGGCGCGCGCCTTCGGTATCACCGAGGACGAGCTGGTCTCCGACCTCGATGTGCTGCCCATGTGCGGCACCAGCTTCCGCGGCGGCGATCTGCTGGACATCGACACCGACGGCGAGCGCATCTGGTGGCACAACCCCGCGGCCCTCGGCGCGGAGACGGCCGAGCCGCTGCGGCTCGCCGCCGACGAGGCCACCGCCCTGCTGGTCGCCGCCCGCGCGGTCGCCACGCTGCCCGGCCTCCGGGAGAGCGACCGCCAGGCGCTGCTGCGGGCCACCGCCAAGGTGGAGGCCGCGGCAGGCGAGGCGGCCGGCGCCAGCTCCCGGCTGTCGGTGACCTTCGAGTCCGAGGGCGGGGTCTTCGCCGACGTGGACCGGGCCATCTCCGAGCGGCGCAGACTGTGGATCCGCTACTACTCGCCCGCCCGCGACGAGGTCACCGAGCGGGAGATCGACCCCATCCGCCTGGTCAGCGTCGGCCACACCTATGTGGAGGCGTGGTGCCGCCGCTCCGAGGCCCGCCGCACCTTCCGGCTCGACCGGGTCGCCGAGATCAAGATCCTGGACGAGCCGTCCCAGCCGCCCGAGATCGAGCTGCGGGACCTTTCGGAGGGACTGGTGCAGCCGGCCGCGGAGGACCCGGAGGTCGTGGTGGAGGTCGGCCCCGGCGGACGCTGGGTCGCCGAGTACTACCCGCACGACAGCGCCGAGGAGCTGCCCGACGGTGGTCTGCGGATCACCCTGCGCACTCCCGATCCGGCGTCGCTGCGCCGGCTGGCGCTGCGGCTCGGCCGCGACGGGCGGATCGTCGAGCCCCGGGAGCTCGCCGAGAGCGCCCGCCGGGCGGCCCGCGAGGCGCTGGCGGCGTACGACGGGGTCGAGGCGGCGGGGTGACGCGGGGGCCGGCGGAGCGGACGGCGGCATCCGAGGAGCACGCGGCGGTGTGCGGCAGGCAGGACGACAGGCAGGAGCGAGGGCTTTGAGCGAGTCGGCGACGTCTGGAGCGCGGGGGATGACGGTGGCGTCCGCTTTCGCCGGGATGCGGAACGCGGCCCCGGTGATGTTCCGGGCGGGCTGCCCGGACTGCCGGGGGCGGTTCGAGCTCTCCGCGAGCGCGCTGCGGCTGGCGATAGGCGCCAGCAGCCGCACCACCTTCTACTCCTTCACCTGCCCCGGCTGCGGGGCGGCCGTGCGCAAGCCGGCGGGGGAGCGGATCGTGGAGCTGCTCACCGGCGGCGGGGTGCGCACGCTGCGGCTGCACTCGACCGTGTAGGGCCTGTCCTCCGGCCAGGACGTGCGGCGTCAGAGTCCCGTGGAGGACGTGCGGCGTCCGAGTCCCGTGGAGGACGTGCGGCGTCCGAGGCCCGTGGTGATGCCTGCGGCGAGGCCCTCGGCACGGCCGGGGCCCGGCACGGTCTAGGCTCGCCTCATGTTCTGGCCGATGTTCGCGGTTGCTCTGGGTTTTCTGGGACTGGTGGTCCTGGGAGTGTTCGCCGTCCGGGTGTTCCTGGAGGCCGAGCGGCTCGGCAGACAGGTCTCCGAGTCCGCGCGCCGGATCAGCCGCGCCGCGGAGGATCTGGAGCGGGCGGCGGCCGGTGCGGCCCGGTCCGCCGAGGCACTCTGAGTGCACCCTTGGTATGCCCTCGGTGTGCGCCTCGGTGTGCGTCCGGTACATCCTCGGTACGGCTTGTACCGCTTCGCCCTGTCACCCCGCCGCCGCCGACAGGTACGCTGCTGAGGCGGCCCGGAGAACGAGGCCCGGTCCGCGGACGGGAGCACGTGCGGGGGATGCACGGGGATTGCCTCGCGTTCACCCCCGAGAGTTACGATCGCTGCACGACACGATCGATCGGACAGCTGTCCGGCCGGTCGGACAGCACCGCCACCCCCAGCAGCCTCGGTGAGAAGGTAAAGACTTATGTTCGGAAAGCTCGGAGCCCCCGAGATCATTCTCATCCTCGTCGTCATCATCCTGCTGTTTGGCGCGAAGAAGCTTCCGGACATGGCGCGGTCGCTCGGCAAGTCCGCGCGCATCCTCAAGAGCGAGGCCAAGGCGATGAAGGAGGACAAGTCCTCCGCCCCGGCCGACCCGCCGAACCCGGGTGAGCAGCCCCCGGCGCAGCGCACCATCCAGGCCGCCCCCGGCGACGTCACCAGTTCCCGCCCGGTGACGGAGCCGACGGACACGACCAAGCGCTGACGCAGGGCCGGTGAGAACCGGCCCGCCGCACGAGATGGGAACGTGGGTTGCTCAAGTCTGCCCGCAAGCAGGAGAAGGATCCCGAAGGGCGGATGCCCCTCGCGGAACACCTTCGTGAGCTCCGCAACCGGCTCGCGAAGGCGCTGGTGGCCATCGTCCTGGTGACGGTCGTCGCGGCCTTCTTCTACAACGACATCATCAATTTCTTCACCGAGCCGATCCTCAGGGCGGTCGGGTGCCAGCAGTCCTTCGAGGAACTGGCCAAGCTCGACGAGGAAACCCGCTGTGCCCGGATCACCATCAACGGTCTGCTCACCCCCTTCACGCTGGCGCTGAAGGTCTCCCTGATGGCCGGTGTGGTGCTGGCCTCACCGGTCTGGCTCTACCAGCTGTGGGCCTTCGTCGCCCCGGGGCTGCACCGGCACGAGAAGAAGTACGCCTACGCCTTCGTCGCCACCGGCGTCCCGCTCTTCGTCGGCGGCGCCTACTTCGCGTACCGGGTGCTGCCGACCACCGCCAAGGTGCTCATCGAGTTCACGCCCTTCGGCGTGGACAACCTGCTGCCGCTGGACGACCTGCTCGACCTGGTCACGCGCATGGTCGTGGTCTTCGGCCTCTCCTTCGAGCTGCCGCTGCTGCTGATCATGCTGAACTTCACCGGGACGCTCAGCGGCAAGCGCATGCTCGGCTGGTGGCGCGGCATGATCCTGAGCATCACGCTCTTCGCGGCGATCGCCACGCCGAGCACCGACCCGCTGACCATGCTGGCGCTGGCCGGACCGATCTGGGTGCTGTACTTCGGCGCGGTCGCCGTCGCCCTGCTCAACGACCGGCGCAGGCGCCGTATCGAGGCCATGGGGCCCGGGGACGACGAGGCCTCCGAGCTGGACCTGACGCCCGAGCCGATCGACCCGGTCGAGCCCGTGGCCGCGCTGCCCGAGCAGAGCACCAAGGACCGGGTCAACGGTTATGACGACGTGACCTGACGGACCGGCCGCACCTCGTATGGTCACTTGCGTGACCAGCGAGATCACCCTCTTCGTCAACCCCACCGCCGGACGCGGCCGGGGCGCCCGCGCGGCGCAGCCGGCCGCCG